>CALMXW010000058.1 GCA_937871115.1 uncultured bacterium | reverse complement strand
AATCGAGAGAGCGTGGTCTCACACACAACGAGCGCCTCGAATTTCTCGGTGATGCGGTACTTGAGCTTGCGGTGACCGACTTTCTGTATAAGAAATACCCACAAGAGACTGAGGGCAACCTCACCGCCTATCGGGCCGGGCTCGTAAACGCCAATGCACTTTCTTTTGTAGCAACACAGATGGGGATGGGTGACTACATTTTGCTTTCTCGCGGAGAGGCAAAAGATATGGGCAAGGCGCGACAGTTTATTCTCGCCAACGCCATTGAGGCGCTCATTGGCGCAATATATCTCGACCAGGGGTATGAAGTGACTGAGAAATTTATTTCTGAGCATGTGTATCCGATGACGGACGAAATCGTAGAAAAAAAGCTTTGGCAGGATGCAAAAAGTTTTTTCCAAGAGCGAGCCCAGGAGGTGACGGGTGTCACGCCTACGTATCGCGTGGTGGCCGAGTCTGGACCGGATCACAATAAAGAATTCCGCGTTGGGGTGTATCTCGGAGAATCACTCGTAGCGGAAGGTTCGGGAAAATCGAAACAAGAAGCCGAGCAAGATGCCGCGCGCGAAGGACTCCTCATTAAAGGCTGGAAGATGAAATAAAAGAAACAGAATGCGGGCTTCGGTTCGCTTTTTGTTTTCCACAGAATTTTATTACCGTTGGGCGTCGGGTAGGGTATGATTAAAGCAAAATATCTTTTGTATGGAAAAAAAATCCAACCAGCCACAGAGTCTTGCTGAACAGCTTACTACTGCTTTAGGAAACGGCGAGCTTGTTGTGAGGGAGACTCCACCAGAAGAAACTCCTACACAAGAAGAGGACCCAAAAGAGAAAGAATTGAAGAGTAAAATTAATCATATTTTCGAAGCGGCGTATCAGAGAGAAGATGCTCCGTTGCCAGGAGTAAAACCTGAGGAAGCCATCCCGGCCGCAACGCCAAATTCAAAACCCGAAGAGAAATCTGGACTTTCTCCAGAGCAAGAAGAGAGAAGAAGAGCTTTTGTCACAGAGCGGCTCGAAAATTTTCAGAAACTTGTTGAACGTGGTGCGCGTAGCGAAGAAGAATGGAAAAATACTTTGGATGGCGTGCGAGGGAATGCTGAGTATGTTTTCGATGAACAAGAAAAGAAAGCTCCCACTCAAGAGGGAACGAAAGTTCAAGTAAAAACAGAGCCAAGGCTAGTGGTGGTGCCACATACGGTATCTCTTGAAGAGCAAGAGCGGGCTCTCGCGGCAGTGCCACAGGAAGAAAGAGATCGCCTTACTGGAACGAGTCTTTCTGTTTTGTATCAAGAGCGCGATCGCTTGGCCAAGTCACCAGTACCCGGTGACACCGATCGTGCTTCGGCAATAGATGCTGTAATACGACATAAAACTACTGAGCCAAAACAACCGGTAGTGATACAAGAAGTGGTACGCAAAACCACTCGACCAGTGCCCCAGAAGCCTGTCCCCGAAGTACCTGTGGTGGCTATAGAAACAACCCCGGATACTTCTATAGTAACTGAGACCGTTGAGTCAGAAGCAGTCACACAACTTACTCCTGCAGATTTACAGGCAGAAATGGATCAGATGGCTGGCGGGATTACAGGCGGGACAGAAGGGGTTACCCCGCTTACTTCAGAGCAGCAGCAAGCAGAAGCAGATGAGACTGCGGGGGTGGTGCCAGGAGACGTTTCTACTGAAGAAGAAATTGTGCCACCTTCAGTGCCAGAGGTTTTAGAACCCGTAGCTCACGGAGAAGAGAAGCAAATCGACGCAGAAGTGGCGCGGAAGTTTGAAGAAGATTTTAAACTCACAGAAGAAGATTTGAAAAGCCTCACCGCAGAAGTCGGTGAGGATGCAGAGAAAAAAATACTGAAGTTTGAAGACCTGACTCCTGGTCAGCAGGCTTTGCTTTTAGATAATCTTAAAGCTTTTGCCCTCGACAATGCTAAAGAGGAAGCACTGAAAGCACATACGCAAAAAGAGCGCGAAAGATATGCAGATGCGAAGGGTTGGAGAGGATTCGTGAAGAGAGCTTGGTATGGTGTGACGAAGACCTATCGCCGGGAAAGCGAGCTTACGTCTGGGGTAAAGGAAGTTTTAGAAAATACGGAAGGGAATAAAGAGCAATACAAAGAGGTGCTGAAAGAGATGATTGCTCAGGCGAGCCAGGCGCCAGAAGTAGTGCAGAACGCAGATGGTACACTAGAGATAAAATTTGCTCCAGAAAAAGATCTAGGGGGCGTACAGATGGAGCAGAATGTGAAGGAGGCTCTTGAGGAGTACAACATTACTGCAGGAGAATTTATGAAAGTCCGCCCCGAATGGGCATGGAGCAAAAATCCCGAGGAGCAGCAAAAGTACGATACAGCGAAGAATAATTATCTCTCAGCTCAGACAATGCTTGAATTCGCCACTGACTCCAATGGCAATCGTGTTTCTTACGAAAAATTAATATCGCTCGACAAACGCGTGCGATGGAGCCAGCTTTTTAACGCTGATCCGAAAATTGAAGAAGTTTTTGCTGGCACGAAAGACGCGAGTGCCTGGAAAGAAGGCCTCAAGGCGGCAATGCTTGAGCGCGGTAAACTCTTTGCGATGGGGAATGTCTCTCGATCTCTTGCCATGGCTCTCGGCACAGCATCTGCTGCGGTGGCTTCCGGAGGACTTCTCGGTGTCGCGGGCGTAGGTGCTTTGGCTGGGTCATTGTCTGGCGGCTGGATTGGGCGAGAGATGGCACAGAAAAGAGCTAAGCTTGAGATAGCGGACAATAAAAAAGAGAGCGAGATGAAGATGGCAGACAAACTTGAGTACGCTATTGCCCGGATGCAGGGAGCGATAGGAACGGAAGAGGAAGAGAAGATTTCAAAGATTCTCGCTGATCGAATCTACTATACTGAACAAAAACTTGAGAATGGTTTGGTGACGTCTGAGGACAACATGGGTGGGGTGAAATCTTCCTATGCACTTGCTTTTGCGCTCGCTCAGGCCCGCTCGCTCATAAACACGTATGCAACTGGGACATTTCGAGATATTAAAGTAAAAAATCGCAAATTAGTTGATGCTCAGGACGGGAATATTGTCTCGGATGAAAATGCTATCGGAGGGAGAAAATTTGTCGGAGAAGGCGAGGGTAATAAGCGGGTGGAAGAAACTGGTGAGACAACAGTCAAGACAGTAGATATGAAAGCCAAGATCGACGCGCTCTTAGACGGCCAAGGAGAAAAAATCAACGCCGAAGAAAAGAAATTGTTACAGCAAAGAGTACGCCAGGGCATGTTGCTTGGAGTGGTTTTTGGTGGAGCTATCGGCGCAGCGCTTGCGGAGCTTGGTACTTTGGCGCATGGAAGCAAAGCGGCAGAGGCGGCAACACCCGGCAGCGCGGGGAAAAACGTTTCAACTGTTGTGCCACAAGTTGCTCCTGCCAATCCTCAAGATCATGGGGCAACCGAAACTTTTGGACAAGAAACCCCGGCTTCTCCTGGCTCATCACCTGCGGCCTCTGCAACAGTCTCAACTACTCCGCCATCAAACACGAATAATGGACTACAGGAAAACTGGTTTAAAAAATTAACGGAAAAAAGTGGGGATGCTCTGGACACTCTCAAAAAGAATCTTGGAAAAAATAGCGGCAAGACCGTTGATGATATTCACATACAAAAAGCTCTTTCTCAATTCGGTACTCCTAAATCGAAAGAACCTTTTACCGACCTTATTCACAACACCAAGCCCGGTGAACACGACTCCATCTGGCGTTCGGTACGAGACGGTATTTTAGGAAAGCCGGAGAATGCTACAAAACTTGGATATCAGGGGAAGATTGAAGACACAGCGGCACTTCACAAATGGGCCGAAACAAAGACGGCAAATTTGTGGAAAGAATATGAGGCGACACATGGCGGGCACGGAAAAGATTTGGTGCACGAAGGCGATGTGGTGAAAGTAGATATTGGCGCAGACGGTAAGGCGCATCTTGAAGTAGAGTATGCTTCCGGAAAGGGTGCGGGGTATCTGCATGAGGCAGACGCTCACACACCGCAGGGTGGCTCACATGCGGGGCCGGAGCTGACAGTAATCCACCGCGCGGAAGAATTACCAGGGACGAATTCGCCACTCAAAGCACCCGCTTCAAAAATTATCGATGCCGGAGCGGATACTCTTGCAGAAGAGACAGGAATTTCACATAAGCACGCCGAGGAAATAATCCAAGCAGGCAGTGTGGCTGGTCTTGCGGGGGTAGGATTGGTACAAGGGAAGAAGATTTTTGCTGAAGGTGAAATAAACAGAGAGTTTTATACAGAAAAAGAAATAGATCAAAAAAATCTCACGGCTCGGAGCTTTTGGACGAAAGAGATGATGGAAGAAACACAGAAAGAAGCAGCCGGAGTGAACACAAAAGCGGAGGCAGAAAAGTTTGTGCGAGAAAAAGTGAATCGTTTCTTCGACGAGCTTCTTCTTGGTGTACAGCAGGAAAAATATCGGGGTGGCCCAAGTATGACCCCAGACGATCAGAAAGTTGTGATGAACCGTATGGGGGCACTCTACGACGGAATACAAGAGCTTCGGACCCGATTTGATATTTCAGGGAAAAATAGTTCAGAGAACGAACGAAGACTCTTTGAGACAGTAGAGGAGGCGAGGAAAAATATTAAAATGGCACAGATAAAATTTACCTAGCTAACATCGTTGTTGTGTTATTTTTCTCCGCGCGCTTGTTTCTTTTTGAGGAGAGAATTCCTAATATGCCGTCTTGCGACAGATGTCTTCGCATAGTCGAGCCATTTTACTGTCGGAGAAACATTTTTCTTTGTCTCGATGTCGACGATGTCGCCGTTTTTGAGATAGGTGTCGAGGGTGACAAACTTTCCATTTACTTTCGCGCCGAAGGAGTGGTCGCCGATGTCGGAGTGAATGGCGTAGGCAAAGTCGATGGGGCTCGAGTCGGTGGGAAGATCGATAACGTCACCCTTGGGGGTAAAAACGAAAACCCGGTTGGTGAAAAAGTCCATCTTGAGTCGCTCAAGAAATTCACCAGACTCGGTGGTCTCATTGTGAAGATCAAGCAGGTCTTTCATCCAGGCGTATTTTTTTCCGAATCGTTCACGCTTTTTCTTGCTGTCGAATGAGCCCTCTTTGTAGGCGAAGTGCGCCGCGATACCAAACTCCGCCTCGCGATGCATTTCTTCCGTGCGGATTTGAATCTCTACCACCCCGCCGTCTCCGGTGAAGATGGTGGTGTGCAAAGAGCGATAGCCGTTTGGCTTTGGGAAAGCGATGTAGTCTTTGATACGGCCCGGCAGTGGGCGCCAGATGCCGTGGATGAGCCCGAGCACGAGGTAACAGTCGGTCACCGTAGGTACCGTAACGCGGATGGCGAGGACATCGTAGATTTTCTCCATGTCCATCTCGTATTCCTTGAGTTTTCGGTACAAGCTGTACAGACCTTTGATGCGGTGTGTCGTCTTTACGTCTTTGTATCCTTCTTTCGCGAGTTCTTTTTTCAGTGATCGATAAAACTTCTGGAGTCGCTCA
>CALMXW010000057.1 GCA_937871115.1 uncultured bacterium | reverse complement strand
GTCAAACCTGACCTCGTTTACGGATCCCCAAAGGTATCCAAGTTTGTAAACTATGTCATGTATGACGGCAAGAAAGACACTGCGCGAAAGGTGGTGTACGATGCCCTCGAAGTCATCAAAGAGAAAACTGGTTCAGAAAACCCGGTAGAGATTCTCGAGCTCGCTCTCAAAAACACGGGTCCTCTCATGGAGGTTCGTTCGCGACGTATCGGTGGTGCAAATTACCAGGTACCACGAGAGGTGCGTGCGGAACGTCGCTTGGCTCTCGCTATGCGCTGGATTCTCATCGCAACCCGGTCTAAAAAGGGCCAGCCGATGAAATTCCGTCTCGCAGACGAGCTCATTGCGGCATCGAAGAATGAAGGAGAAGCAGTGAAGAAGCGCGAAAATACGCACAAGATGGCAGATGCCAACAAGGCGTTTGCTCACTTTAGCTGGTAGGTAACCAGTGAACGGGCAAGAGAATTGACAAAGGGGTATCCATCCTGATAGGATGTTAACACGCTCTCGTTTGAGCATTATTTTTTAATATGGCAAAAACTTCAGTAATCGTAAGGGCACAGAAAAAGCCCAAGTTCTCGTCCCGCATCGTGCGGCGCTGTTTCTTGTGCGGACGAAAGCACGGATATCTTCGAGACTTCGGACTTTGCCGTATCTGTTTTCGCGAACTTGCAAACGAAGGAAAAATTCCAGGCGTAAGAAAATCCTCCTGGTAAATCAGAATTATGAAAACCCCTATTGTACATGACCCCATCGGCGATATGATGAACCGCTTGAAGATCGCGGGTAAAATTGAAAAGGACACCATCACGGTCCCTTATTCAAAACTTCGCTTTGCTGTTGCAACACTTCTCGAGACCAAAGGCTTCGTGAAGTCAGTGGCAAAGAAAGGCAAGCGAGTCATCAAGGCTATGGATATCGAGCTTGCGTACCACACCGATGGAAAGCCAAGAATTTCTGCGGTACGCAACCTCTCGAAGCTTTCCCGCCGAGTGTATATGGGAGTGAAAGAGATTAAGCCAGTGCGCCATGGGTACGGAATGATTGTCCTCACCACGCCGCAGGGGATTATGGCAGGAGATGAAGCGAAGAAACAAAAAGTAGGAGGGGAAGCCCTCTTCGAAGTTTGGTAAAATTTTATGTCACGACTTGGAAAACAACCCATTGTAATACCAGAGAAAACCGAAGTTACAAAAACCGGTCGCGTGTTCCGCGTGAAAGGTCCACTCGGTGAGCTCACTCGCGAATTTGAAAATCGCATCAAGGTCACTATCGAAGATGGTAAAGTAACTCTCATTCCTTCAAATGAGGAGATATTTACTCGCGCTCTTTGGGGCACCTACGCTTCTCACGTGAGAAACATGTTCAAGGGGGTACACACTCCATTCCAGAAGAAACTTATCGTAGAGGGCGTAGGCTTTAAGGTAGCTATTGCTGGAGACACTCTCACCCTCAATGTCGGCTTCTCTCATCCGGTTCTTATAAAGGTTCCTGCCGGCATCACGGTCACTGTAGAAAAGAATACCATCAGTATTTCAGGAATCGATAAAGAAGCCGTCGGAGCATTCGCCGCACAGGTGCGCGCAAAGAAAAAGCCAGAGCCGTACAAAGGAAAAGGTATCCGTTACGAAGGAGAGGTCATCCGAAGAAAGCAAGGTAAGAAGTCTGCGTAGGAATTTTTAAGACACACAAACATGAAAGCCATCAAAGAACAAAAACGAGAACGAAGACACAAGCGAATCCGATCTAAAGTCGCGGGTGATTCTTCTCGTCCACGTCTCTCTGTCTACCGCTCGAATAAGTACATGTACGCACAGATTATTGACGATGAAAAAGGACTCACCCTCGTGTCCGCAGGAGATTTTATTCTTGGTGAAAAGGGAAAGAAGCAGACCAAGCTTGAGCGTGCAAAAGCGGTGGGGGTCACCCTCGCTGGACTCGCGAAAGAAAAGAAGATTACGAAAGTTGTCTTCGATCGCGGAGGCTTCTTGTATGCCGGACGAGTACGAGCTCTTGCCGAAGCACTCCGAGAAGGTGGACTTGAATTTTAATAAAGACCATGGATACAAAACCAACAACCAGTAACAATAGCAGAGGAGGTCAGCGACCATCAAACGACCGCAATGGCGGAAGAGGCGGTTCTTCATTTGGCGGAAAGAAAGGCGGCCCAGGACGAAAGGGAGGTAATGGTCGGGGCGGTCCAAAAAAGGGTGGTGGTGAACGATATCGCCCAGAATACGACCAGAAGATTTTGGCAATTCGCCGTGTGGCTCGCGTG
>CALMXW010000056.1 GCA_937871115.1 uncultured bacterium | reverse complement strand
TTTCACTGCAGTGGTCTTTATGGTGGACCCCGACCTCCCCTGGCATCGCGCTGTGGGGGGGCATATCCTCGAAACAGGTACACTCCCCCATTTCGACGAGTACACCAACAGCATGCCGGGGTTCCCTTGGGTGGATCACGAATGGGCAATTGAAGTTTTCCTCTCTTTTGTTTACTCGCACGGCTTGCCCGGGGTTGCTGTACTTCTTTTCACGGCCCTCGCTGCTGCCCCCTTCCTCTACTGGATTTCTCGAGCGCGTGGTTTCTTGGAATTGTGGCTGGTTCTCCTTTGTGCTCTTGCTACTTTCGGAAGCTTCGGAGTGCGCCCCCAGCTCGTTTCGGTCGCTTTATTCTTTTTGCTTTTTCTTCTGCTGGAGAAACGATTTACTTCTCCGGAGTCCCTCTCTCGCCGCCAGGTGTTTGCACTCGAAGCGGGAATACTCGTCCTCTTTCTTGTGTGGGCAAACCTTCATGCCGGCTTCCCTGCCGGGCTCGTATTGCTCTCAACCTATCTTTTTTCTGATGCAATAACTCATTGGAAAAGCGGAAAGCTCGCACAAAGAATAATGCGTGGTGGTATTTTCCTTTCTCTTGCCATTCTTATCCCCCTCCTCAATCCCTATGGAGTCGGCTTGTACAAAGAAATTTTTACGGTTATGACTTCCGCCACTACCAAGGCGTACATCGTCGAATGGCAGCCATGGTTTAAGAGCACCGTAGATCCAGACGGGCAGATAAACTATATGGATGCGGGCATATTCCTCAACGCTTTTTACGTTTTCTTTGCCCTCTCTTTTTTCAGAAAATATCCTCCACGAATATTGGTTTCAAGCTTAGTCTTTCTCGTGCTGTATCATAAAAGTGTTCGGATGGCGCCGCTTTTTATTATCACTCTTCTTCCTTTTTTCTTTTTCAGTGCTCAATATCTTCGCGAAAAGCTCGGTGAAAGACAGTTGGAAGATTTTTTCAGCCGAAAGAACATTCATCGTCGTACGGCACCGAAAGTTGCCCTCGCCCTTGGAGTTTTCTTCTTTCTTTTTCTGATATCTTCCACCTGGAATATGCTTCTCAAAATGCAAGAAAACGGGACAAAAATTTCTCTCGGGGCGGTGAGCTTTTTGGAAGAAGAATATCAGCACGGCGAGAAAATTATTCTCTGGAATGATTATTCGCACGGAGGAACGATCATCGAACGAGCCCCAGGAGTGAAAATATTTATCGACGGGCGTATGCCCCACTGGAGATATCCAAACGGAGATTCTGCCATGCAGGAATATGCCGTCGTCGCGTACTCAGAAGACAAGAGAAAGATAGGGTATATTTTGGAGCAAAGGAAAATAAACACCATGCTTTTTGCCAAAAGTATGCTCTCTACGAAACCAAAGCTGCAAGAATATCTCGGAGAAAATCAGTGGAAGATTGTGTACGAAGATGACATTGCAGTGGTCTATCAGAAATCCGAAAGTAAGTAGAGTTCTACCCTTCCCTTCGCGTGAGTACCCAGAAAGAAGCTACAGCAAGGACATAAAAAAGCATTCCAACGCTATATGTGATTGTGATACTCCACACAATAGAAAGTACCACGCCGAGCACAGAGGCGACGACAGATGTGGCGCCGTTGACTCCCCAGAAGAAGGACTCGTCACCGTCGGATGTTTTCGAAGCGATCTTTATTCCGAGCGGGAACGCCATGCCAAGGATGATACCGATGCTGCCCATGACCAAGACGGATGAAAAGATCCGCATGGCAAGCGAGCCAGTATGGAAATCATGGAGGAGTGCGGGCACGAGGGCGGCTCCGATGGCCAATATAGCAAGAAGAGAGAGAAGTACTCGCATTCCCTTTCGCGAGACATCACGCGCGGTGAGGGATTTTGTAAGATAACTCCCCAATCCACCAGAGAGAAGCAAAGAAAAGAGGATGACAGAAAGGCTGTACACTGGAGAGCCGAGGTAAATGATGAGCCGCTCAAGCAAAGAGATTTCAATCAGCATAAAGCCGAGACCAATGGAGGCAAAGTAGATAATGAGTGGAAGCATACCACGAATTTCTCTACTTTTTTTCATGGTGATAACGATCGGAAGGACAATGAAAGCAAAAGCAAAAAAGATGGAAACCGCGAGGAGTGAAAGAAGAATGGAGACCGCATTCATGTTGAAACTATTGAGACCGAGTTCCTGTTGTTCCGGGTTTGCAAAATCTTTCGCACGGAGCATGTGGAAGAAGAACGGATTGTCGTCGTGCGGTGCAGCGATATTGATAGGATAATTGTCCAAGAATTGTTGCGGCGTGCCTGGTCCTGCAAGGATGGTGTAGGTGTTGTCTATCGTGGTGTCTGGAGTAAGGACGATTTCAAATTTGTATTGATCGGCAATTTTTTGGAAAGCCCCAATATCTGCCGGAGTGAAAGGCGTTTTACTCACGAGGATGGTGCCCACTCCGTCTGGCCCCTCCCCTTGTGGGCCAGTGAGCATCTTGCGAGCGATTAAAATGTGAGCCCTGGGATTTTCAATGCCCGCTCCTCGAAGCGACTCAGAGGCGAGCGAAACAAGACGATACATTTCTCCCGGTCGTTCTCGGAAATACCAGCGAGACACGGTCAGGATTCCGTCATCGGAAAGGTGGTTGATGAAAGATTGCCATGCTTCCACTGTGTAGAGAGAATTTTCTGTGAGCACGAATGCGCCCGCAGCTGTGGCAGCCCAGGTATCGATGAGGGAAATTTGCATGATATCGTACTTTTCGTTGGAGCGATCCACATAGCTTCGCGCTTCGTCGTTTATGATGTGCACGTTTGGATAACGGTCTAAGTGCCCAGTGAAATCACCGTACTTTCCGGTGACGGCCTCCGTGATGCGCCCATTTACTTCTACGCCCGTCACTTCTTTTTGTTTGAAGTCGAGAGCGGAAAGAATGTCTCGTCCGCCGCCCACTCCGATGACGAGCACTTTCGCATTTTCTCGGAGATGGTGCGCGAGATTGACGATATCGTACTTCAAGAAATCAAGGCTTTTTAGATTTCCTGAAAATTGAGTAAGCGGAGTCCCTGCTACAGAGTCGATGCGAAGGAAAAGCTGAGGGATATAAATATTTGAAGGGAGAGTATCTGAAAGGCCCCACCCGAATGGCTGAGTAGGTTTTTCGGCGTTTCCCTCCACGGTAACACGGGAAAAAGAATTCCACTTTTCGTAGAGAATGCCTTTCTCAATCGTCCCCTTCACCGAGCGGATGGCGAATATCGCATTCCCTTTTGGTTCAAGTGTGTGGTTTAGGATAGCAAGGAGAAAGATAAAAATTGTCCCGATGAGCGCCCACTTTCTGAGTATTTTCTTCGAGGGCTCAGCGAAAAGAAATCCCCCAAACGCTGCTGCTCCTCCCACACAGACGATTGCTGTCGGGGCGGAGATGATATTGAGCGCGAAAAATACTCCGAGGCACCCGAGCGCGGCGCCGGAAAGATCTGCCGCATACAGGGTACTGATTTGGTTGGAAAATCGCGTGAGCGAAAGACAAATGACAATACCGCTCAAAATAAAAGGCACCGCGAGTGTGAAGTACATCAGCGCAAGGGCGAGTAAAAGGAAAAGTTGCACCCATGTCGAAAGCGCGAGTGCGCTGATGAAGAGAAAAGTGGTGGCGAGGTAGAGTCCGAAACTTACCGGGATCGAAATACCAAAGAGAAGAGAAAAAAGTGCCGTGTGGTATTGTGTTTTTTCTCGGGTAAAAAATTTTGGAAAGACATAAATGAGTGTAGCGCCAAAAGTAAGCCCAAACATGGCAATAGAAATAGCCATGAAAGCGTAGTGGTACCACATCGTGACGCTAAAGATCCTGGTGAGAAGAATTTCGTAAGTGAGAGAGGAGAACGCCGTAACAAACAGACCGAGGTGTATTTTCTTCATGGGGATGAGAAGATTTTTATAAGCAGACGAGGCTCGCCACACTGTCCCCTTCTCGGAGCTTCATGATGCGCACACCCTGAGTTTGGCGAGAGAGAGACGGGATTTCTTTTACATCAATACGGATGACTTGGGATTGGCGAGAGATGGCGATAATTTCTTCTTCGTCTCCAGCGAGAACTTTTGCAGCCATGAGCTTGCCCGTTTTTTTGGTCACCTCCATGGTTTTAATACCGCTTCCTCCACGCTTTTGTACTTTGTACTGGGAAAGCGATGTTTGTTTTCCGTAGCCGTTTTCACTCATGACGAGAAGTGAAGGCTTCTCGGTATTTTTCTTTACCACATCGGCGAGTACGAGTCCGTCTCCTTTTTTGAGAGTGATTGCCTTTACTCCCATAGCTACACGGCCCATCTCTCGCACGTCGGATTCTTTGAACCGTACCGACTGCCCTTCGGCCGTCACGAGGACGATATCGTCTCCTTTTTCCGCAAAGAGAGTCGAGAGAAGTTCGTCCCGCTTCGAGTTTGATAGCGATGAGTCCGCTTCGGCGTACATCTTTGAAGCTTTCTGCGGAAAGTTTTTTCACGACGCCTTGCTTCGTCACCATGACGATAGAAAGTGGAGTTCCCTTCAGTGATTTCGGAAGCGCGAGAATGGTGTTTACGTTTTCACCCTGAGCGAGGGAAATATAATTCATGACCGACTTGCCTTTGGTGGCGCGTCGCCCCTCAGGAATTTCGTACATTTTCATTTGGTACGCTTTGCCTTTGTCAGTAAAGAAGAGAAGGTCGGAAAGGGTCGAGGTGGTGAGGAATTGGGTGATAAAATCTTCGTCTTTTGTGTCGAGATCCATGACGCCCACGCCCCCGCGCTTTTGGCGGCGGTATTCTTCTGGATTGGTGCGCTTCACATATCCGCCTTTGGTGAAGACGAGGATGCTCTCCTCTTCGGCCACAAGGTCTTCGTCGGTGATTTGTTTTGGACTTCCCTTCACCACGCGGGTGCGGCGATCATCGCCATATTTATCAGAAATTTCTTTGAGTTCACTCTTGATAACACCGAGAATTTTTTTCGGGCTGGCGAGCAAGTCTTTGAGTTCTTTGATGAGCGCTTGCACTTCTTTGAGTTCATCTTCGATTTTCTTGCGTTCAAGGCCGGCGAGTTTGGAAAGACGCATTTCAAGGATGGCAGTGGCTTGGCGATCAGAAAACTTAAACTGCTTCATCAAATTCGCATGCGCGGTCGGCGTGTCTTTGGAAGCTTTGATGAGCTTGATGATTTCGTCGATATGGTCGAGTGCTTTTTTGAGACCGATCAAAATATGCTCACGGTCTTCGGCAACACGGAGATCGTGCTCGGTGCGGCGCCGGACGACGATCTGCCGATGGATAATAAATTCTGAGAGGAAGGTCTTGAGTGAGAGTGTCTGAGGCACTCCCCCGATAAGTGCGACCATGTTGACGTGGAATGTACTCTCGAGCTCGCTGTGTTTGTAGAGGTAGTTGAGGATTTTTTTCGGTTCGGCTCCGGATTTCACATCAATAACGACCCGGATATCTTTTGTAGATTCATCGCGAAGCCCCTTAATACCCTCTACTTTTTTCTCACGAACAAGATCAGCAATGTGCACGATGAGATCCGCCTTATTTACACGGTATGGAAGCGAGGTGATGATGATTTGAGAATTACCACTCTTCAGCTCGGTAATTTCAGCTTCTCCACGTGCGACAATACCTCCGCGACCGGAAGCGTACGCATGGTGAATATCTTTTTCATTGTAGATAATTCCGCCCGTCGGGAAGTCTGGACCCTTCACTATCTCCATGAGGTCCTCATTCGTCGCGTCTTTATTGTCGATCAAGTGCACCGTGGCATCTACTACCTCGCGCAGATTGTGCGGTGGAATTGCGGTCGCCATACCCACAGCGATACCGAGTGTGCCGTTCAAAAGGATGTTGGGCACGGCAGCGGGCAAGACGGTAGGCTCCTTACGAGTGCTGTCGTAGTTCGGAGAAAAGTCGACCGTCTCTTTTTCGAGATCACGGAGAAGTTCGCTCGAGATTTTGGCCATCTTTGCCTCTGTGTACCTCATGGCCGCTGGCGGGTCACCGTCGATCGAGCCGAAGTTTCCCTGCCCCATGACAAGCGGATAACGGAAAGAAAATTCCTGCGCCATTTTCACCATCGCGTCGTACACCGAAGCGTCGCCGTGCGGGTGATATTTTCCGAGCACATCTCCGACCACGGCCGCAGATTTTCGGAATTTTGCGCCCGCGGTGAGTCCCATTTCGTGCATGGCAAAAAGGATACGGCGGTGCACGGGCTTCAATCCGTCGCGGACGTCTGGGAGTGCGCGCTGGTAATGACGGACATTGCGTAGTCGAGGTACGACTCCTTCATCTCCGTACTGATGTTGACCGGCACAATACCATTGCCCTCACGTACGGGAGTATTTTCTGACTCGTTGTTA
>CALMXW010000055.1 GCA_937871115.1 uncultured bacterium | reverse complement strand
TCACGAGTGCAGAGACAAGAGCGGACGGGGTGTCGAGATAGGTGTTTGAACTAAAATAATATCGATATCTTTTTGCGAGCTGAAAGAAAAGCGCGGGAGCAAGAATTACTTTCACCAAAAAGGTGAGCCCGGCAACAGAGAACAGGAAGAAGTCGAAGTAAGCAGTCACCCCAGAGAGTGAATGCTCTTCGAATGCCGTGATAGCGAGAAATACCGAGAGCACGAGCGACTGCATGAGGTAGAGCGACACCAAGACGCCGTTCTTTTTCATCGTATGCATCAACACCGTGAGGAGAAACATCACCATGCCGAGAGCGAGCGTAATAAATGTGGTTGATTCGATCATAAAAGTAATTATATTTTTGTGAGCACGATGGCAATAGCTCCCAAAATAAGAGCCGTGAAAATTAAACTCGGCACTCGGAAAATTCGAAGCTTCGCGATAATCGATTCAAGCAAGGCAATACCGAGAGCGAAAGCAAGTACTTTGCCCAAAAAGATAAGTACCGCGAGAGCAATACTCCCTGCGCCAAGTGTTGTCGGCAATATCAGAATCCCCCACGGGAGAAAGAGGTTGCTCCCGAGTGCGATGAAAATGAAAAGCTTGTTTGCGGCGGCCCACTCCATGAGGGCGAGGCGTCTTCCGGAATATTCGAGGATCATCGCTTCATGGATCATGGTGAGCTCGAGGTGCGTGGCGGGGTTGTCTACCGGCACACGGCCCGTCTCGGTGACGAGGACGATGAGGAAAGCGATGAAAGCGATAGCGACCGGGAGAAAAGCGGTGAGCGGGGCGAGGGAAAGATTGTGTGCGATGGCTGTGAAATTATCTGCACTGGAGATGAGCGCAAGCGGGATGAGTGAGAATACGAGTGCCCCTTCTGCTAGAGCAGAGAGAGACATTTCACGGCTCGACCCAAACCCACCGAAAGAGCTTCCCGTATCCATGCCAGCGAGGGCGAGAAAGAATGTCCCGAGAGCGAGGAGGTAGGCAAACACGAAAATATTTCCCGAAGTAATATTTTGCGCCGGCTGAGACAACACGAACGGAATACCGGCTGAGATGACTAACGTCGTAGCAAATACAAAGTATGGAGCAAGACGGAATATCCACGACGCATCGCTCGCAATGACTTCATCTTTTCCGAAAAGTTTCCGCATGTCACGATATGGCTGAAAAATACTCGCGCCCACTCTGCCTTGAAGGCGAGCTTTGGTCTTTCGGATAACACCAATTATGAGCGGCGAAAGAGCCGTGACCAGAAGAGCGTTTATAACTGATGTGAGAAAAAAGTTCATGAGAAGTGAATTAAAAAGAGACCGCCAAGAGTATAATAATCACCAAGAAAATGTAGAGGAGATACACCCCCTCGCTTCCGTTCTGGATATTTTTCGACATCCGCGCAGAATATTGTATCCCCTTCCCAATCGGTGCGTACACATACTTTTGCCATACATCCACGAAAGAAAGATCTACTTCTCTCTTCTCAGCAAAATATGGCGAGGTACTTTCCCCGGCTGTTGTCACCACACTCTTCACCGGCCGAGTGATGCGCGAGAAAATCATGAGAAGTGTCCGCGAAAATCCGGTGGCATTTATTTCTGTGCGTGGAGAGGCAATGGGTGCGCCACAATCCCAAACGGAATATATTTTTTCTTTTCGACCGAGGGTTACAAAATGCACCACAAAGAAAACCAATGCAAACGCAAGGAGCATCAAGAGAGCCAGAGCTGAGAGCGAAAGTGTGTTAGAAGCGCTTCCCGACACAGCATCCTGGAAAGAAGAGAGCACTGGGGAGCCCTGGAGACCGAGCGTATTCACCACCCAGAGCAACACTCCCAAAACGCGAGCAGCAAAAATACCGGAAAGAATGCACAGCACACCGAGAATGCCCATACCAATCTGCATGGAGAGAGGCGATTCTTTCGCGGCGAGCGCTTCTTCCGAACGGGCACGAGCAAGGAAGGTAGTACCGAAGAGTTTTACGAACGTTGCTGCGGCGAGCCCCGAGGTGAGCGCGAGGACACCAATGGCCGAGACAAAAATTATTTTAAATCCAACACCGCTCATGCTTGCTCCCGCAAAAAGTGTCTTCAAAATGAGAAGCTCGCTCGCAAACCCATTAAATGGTGGCAAACCTGAAATAGCAACAGCACCAATAAGAAAGAAGAAAGCAGTCACGGGAATGGTCTTAATAAGACCTCCGTATCGTTCCATGTTGCGCGTCCCCGTAGCGGAGACCACCGATCCCGCACCGAGAAAGAGGAGCCCTTTGAAAAGCGCGTGGTTCATGGTGTGAAAAAGTGCAGCAGCGAGAGCGAGGCCAGCGAGACTTCCCGCATAAAGAGAGGCAAAGAGTACCGCCGCACCGAGACTGATGAGAATGATACCGATATTTTCTACCGAACAAAAAGCGAGAAGCCGTTTTATGTCACTCTCCATGAGCGCATACAACACGCCGAGAATACACGAGAGTGCTCCGGCGAAGATGAGTGCGATGCCCCACAGAGCAGGCACGGGCGCAAGAAATTCAAACAGGAAACGAATCATCATAAATATCGCCATCTTGAGCATGACGCCGGAGAGGAGTGCAGAAACATGCGAAGGCGCGGCGGGGTGTGCCTTCGGAAGCCAGATATGAAGTGGCACCACACCAGCTTTTATGCCGAGGCCCAAAAGTGCGGAGAGGAGAATCATGTTTTTGAGCCCTACAGAAAGCGCCCCGCCGGCAGTACGAAAAGCGTCGAAATCAAACGAGTTGGTCGCCCCGTACAAAAGAAGAAATGCAAAAGCGATCAGCGCGGTACCCACTTGTGTCATGAGAAAATAGATAAATCCGGCACGAATGTTTTCTTCTTTTTCACGTTCGAAAATTATGAGGAAAAATGAAGCGAGAGACATGAGCTCCCACGCAATAAGAAAAAGAACAGCATTGTTTGCTGTCACTACGAGGAGAAGGCTGGTGATGAAAATATTATAGAAAAAGCCTAAAGCACCGATGTTGGCATTTTTTATATGAGAAATATATCCGTGTCCAAAGATCGATGTAGCAAGAGTCACTACAGATATAATGAGAATGAAAAATGCAGCCAGTGCATCGATGCGAAAAGTAAAAGCAAAGAGTGCGCCTGGGTTTTGCAGAGTCACCCAAAATCCGAGCTTATTCCAAAGTACCCCGGAAGCGAGGGCAATTCCAAACAGCGAGCCGAGTATCGGGAATCCATGAGCAACAATGTTCGCAAAAGCTTTTTGTTTCGACCGGATGAAAAAGAGTGAGAAGAACGCACCCAAGAGGAAAATACTCAGGGTCGAGATGAACATTCCAGGTGAAGAAATAAACTGAAGCATGATT
>CALMXW010000054.1 GCA_937871115.1 uncultured bacterium | reverse complement strand
AGCGAGGAAGCAGGAGCGCGCGAGTTTCTTCACATCGCAATGATAATGCTGAGCGACCCGGAGACTTTGTATAAAATACGGATTTGTGAGCAAGACGACTGGGCGGCTCGCGAGCTCGAGTCTATTCTTGCTCATGTTCGTTCATGGCTTATAAGCGCGAACAAAGTCTACAAACAAAACCTAAGCACGGCAGAGCCTACAGCTATAGATGATATGCTTGCGCGGGTGAAAGAAACTTACAGAAAAATACAGTGGGCAAAAGAAGTACCCCGATGGGAGTCGCTTCTCGAACCTGCACACAACGACTAGGTCACACACAGACCCCACCAGCCCGAGAGCACTCCCGGGCTGGCTTTTTATTTCTCGAAATTATCCGAGACGAACTTTGAGAGAAATTTCATCGGCTTTCACCTCTTGCCCACCACTCACATCGCCAAATTCTATTTTCGCAAACAATGCCGCACGCTGTATTTCTTCTCTGTATTTTTCTACAAATTTCTTTCCCGCTTCATCAGCCTCCACCACAAGCGTTTTGTCTTTTTCGTCGGGGTGCATGCCACTTTCTTTTCGAAACTCTTGCAAGTTGCGAATGAGCTCGCGCACCGTCCCCTCTTCTTTGAGCTCCGGGGTAATCTCGGTATCGAGCTCAACAAAAGAACGCAACGGGGAGACGAAAAATACTTCTTTAATATTCACTTCCTCTTTTATTAAGTCAATGAGCTGGTCATTATCATGGAAATGTACCAAATGGTTTTCAACTGTAATTTCCTGTAGTGGCTGACGCACTTTAATTCCCGCTTTTGCACGCGCTTCAAGCCCCAGTGCTACAACATTACGAACCTCTACCATTTCTTCAAGAATTTTTTCATCATCTTTTGTATTCTCTTCCGCCTTGGGCCAGCTTTCGAGGTGCACGCTTTCCATCTCTCCCCCCGCTTTTTTGTAGACTGTCTCCGCAACAAACGGCATAAAGGGGGCTATAACTTTCGAAAGCTCGAGGAGTACCTGCTGAAGCGTTGCGCGTGCGGCGTGCATGTCGACATCGTCGCCCGATTTTCCCTTGAGCCTTTCGCGGCTACGGCGAAGCCACCACGTGGAGAGATCATCAATAAAATCTGCGATTGGGCGCGAGGCTTTATCGAGCTCGTATATGTCGAGTCCGAAAGTTACTTCTGAGATGAGCTGATTGAGTCGCGCAAAAATCCACGAGTCTAAAACATTTTTTTCTTTTTCACCCGATGATGTTTTAGTGACCGGATACATCTCATAAAACGCAAGTACGTTTTCGAGCCGCGCCACATTTTTGCGATACGTTTCCGCCACGTTTTTTTCCGAGAAGTTGAGATCTTCTCCGCGCACAGCGGGAGACGAGAGGAGATAATACCGCAAAGCATCTGCACCATACTTCGCCACAATCTCCATTGGGTCGGGATAATTCTTGAGCTTCTTCGACATCTTTTGTCCATCTTCTGCGAGGATGAGCCCATTTACTACCACGTGTCGAAATGCCGCCTTTCCAAAAATCCCCACCGAGAGTACGAGCATGTTGTAAAACCATCCACGTGTCTGATCGAGACCTTCGGCAATAAATTCAGCGGGGAAACCGCGATCCTCATTCGGATTAAAAATTTCTTTGTTTTCAAAAGGATAGTGATGCTGCGCAAACGGCATTGAGCCCGATTCAAACCAGCAATCAAACACCTCTGGCACACGGCGCATCTCTCCTCCGCACTTACAAGTAAACACTACCGTGTCGATACACGGTCGGTGAAAATCGAGCTCCCACCTTTCATTGTGAGGAAACGGCAGGAATGAAAGCTCGCGAATTTCAGCAGTCTTTATATAGTCCACATGCTCCGGGCTCGGGCTCGCTGCTTCTTTGTCGAGAAGCCCTTTCGCTCCAGCAAACAGCATCCGTGCCGGAGACTCGTGTGTAACGATGAGAATCGTCTTGCCCTCGTGGGCCTTGTCTGTTTCCTCGAGAAATTCCATCGTCCGCTTTTTCACATCGGTGCGATTCTCTCCCCCTTCAGGGCTCTTGGAAAACTTTTCCAGTGACGAGGAGAAGAAAGAGTGGTACTCATCTCCAGATTTCCCGTCGAAGATGCCGACGTTTATTTCTCTGAGTCGTGCGTCGTAAATAATTTCCGTTTTAGGAATACCCAAAGCTTCTGCCATTATCTCCGCTGTCTCTTTCGTGCGAAGAAAATCTGAAGCAAAAATCAAATCAGGTTTCGCCCCGAGTGATTGCGCGGTGGCCGCCACTTCGTCTCGCCCTTTCTCGGTGAGATGTGTCGGGTTTTCTACCCGTGAAGAAAGGATACCGTCTCTGTTGCTCTCCGCTTCTCCGTGTCGCATAACGAAGTATGTATTTCGCGGGGAATCTTTGAAATGCTTTTTAATATCTTCAAACGAGCTTACCACCTCTTCCTCTTTGCACGTGTCGCAGCGCCACACCGGTATCGGGGCACCCCAATATCGCGAGCGAGAGATGGCCCAATCGCGCGCACCCTCGAGCCATTTTCCAAAACGACCGTCTCGGATTCCTTCCGGTGTCCATTTTATTTCTTCGTGATTTATCCGCACAAGGTCGTCTTTCATTGCGGTCACTTTTACAAACCACGAATTCGCCGCGTAGTTGAGGAGCGGGGTGTCGCATCGCCAGCACAATGGATACGAGTGCTCGATCTTCTCTTTTTTGAAAAGCGTATTTTTCCCCGCGAGATATTTTATGATCTCCACATCGGCCGACTGTGTGTCGCCTTTTTTCTTTACCTGAAGCCCAGCAAAATCTGTGACGGGCTCACGAAAACGGCCATCCATCCCCACATGCTGAACAAACGGAAGGTTTTTCTCGCGCCCAAGATTCATGTCGTCCTCTCCAAATGCCGGAGCAATGTGCACTATCCCCGTCCCCGCATCGGTCGTCACAAAATCAGCGGCGTACACCCTCCACCCATTTTCGTGATTTTTTAATTTCTCATCGCGAGCGTAATAGTCAAACACGGGCTTATACGCCTTCCCCGCGAGATCTTTCCCGAGCACGGTCTCAAGAGCCACTGCTTCTTTCTCTCCGGTGTTTTGATCTTTAAATACTTCCCCGACTCTCTCTTTTGCGAGATAATATTTCTCCTCTCCAAACTGCACTTTCACGTATTCAATATCCGCTCCCACTGCGAGGGCTACATTTCCGGGAAGTGTCCACGGCGTCGTCGTCCATGCGAGGAAATAGGTGCCCGGCTCGTCCACAAGCTCAAACTTTGCTGTGACAGTGATATCTTTCACGTCTTGATAATTCATCCCCACCTCTGAAATCGCGAGCGTCGTCTCACATCGAGGACAGATGTGCATGGATTTATATCCTTCGTATACGAGCCCTTTATCATACAGAGTTTTAAATGCCCACCACACGCTTTCCGTATATTTCGAATCCATCGTTTCGTAGGAATTCTCCATGTCTATCCACCTCCCCGTCCGTGGTACAACGTCTTTCCATTCTGTATCATAGCGAAGCACGCTCTCTCGAGCCGCTTGATTAAATTTCGCAATCCCGATTTCTTCAATATCTTTCTTGCTCGCAAGGCCAAGCTCTTTTTCGATCAAGTTTTCTACCGGAAGCCCATGGCAGTCCCACCCCCACACGCGACGGACGAAGCGACCCTTCATTGTTTGATACCTCGGCAAGACATCTTTAATGGTGCCCGGGAGGATGTGCCCGTAGTGCGGAAGCCCGGTCGCAAATGGCGGGCCATCATAAAACACAAACGGTGCACCTTTTTCCGTTTGTTTGAGTGTTTTTTTAAAAGTTTTGTTCTCGCGCCAAAAAGCGAGCGTCTCTTCTTCGCGCTTGGCAACGGGAGATTTCTCAGGGGTTTCTTCGGTCATGTTGAAAATATATCACAATGCGCCCAAAAACAGTAACCCTAGATTGGGGCGGCTCGCCTATTCGTATTTCCCCGCCACTTTGAAATTCACGTACAGATTCATAAAATAATTCCATATCCCCACGACACCCGCGATAATAACGCGCGAGAAGAGATAATTGAGGTGCAGTACTTCCACAAAGACACCCATCAGCACCATCACCGCCACAAGCCCCGTCCCCGCAATGCCGAGAAAAACCGCATATCCCTCGCCAGCAGATCGCAACGTACCACGAAAGACAAATCGCCGACTGAAGTAATAATTCACAGACACGGCGAGTGTAAAAGCCACTCCCGCACTTATCACGTAATTCCACAAGAAAAAATCAGTGAGAATAAAGAGAAGAAAAAGATCGAGACAAAAAGTAGAGACCCCGACAGTAGAGTATTTCAAAAATCGCCGAAGAGCGAGTGGGTTCATGCTTTTAGTATACAACACCAAAGACAAAAACAACCCCGGCTCGCACTAGTGCTGCCGGGGTTTAATCTTTGTTCCTTCTAATTATTGCGTAGAAAATCGTAGGCATTCCGGACACCATAGGCGATGGACACAATGCCAGCGAGCACAACAATGGGTGCCTCGACTTCTATCAACACCGCGCCAATGGTTATCGCGCTGATTGTTTTCATATAAGGAAGAACGGTGCCTGCCACAGACTGTGCAAAGGTGCGAGGTTTACCCATAACAAACTCCTAAAGTTCGAATGTTGCCATCGTCAGATTGCCAAACTTTTACCATCTTGTCAACACTTTCCACTCATGCTATACTACGCACACATTATTTCCATAATCAAACAAAACCATGCTTATCCCAACCGTCATAGAGAAATCGCAGTTTGGAGAGCGGGCGTACGACATTTATTCCCGCCTTCTCCGCGAGCGCATCGTCTTCCTTGCCGGGCCAATAGACGACCACGTGGCAAATATCGTCATTGCCCAGCTCCTCTTCCTCGAAGCCGAGGACCCGAAGAAAGATATCATGCTCTATATCAACAGCCCGGGAGGTTCTGTCACCGCTGGTCTCGCTATTTACGACACCATGGAGCACATCAAGCCTGATGTCTCTACTATCTGCGTCGGTATCGCCGCTTCGATGGGTGCCGTACTCCTCTCTTCTGGAAAAAAGGGCAAGCGATTCGTGCTCCCGAATGCCGAGGTGATGATCCACCAGGTGATGGGAGGCGTTGAAGGTCAGGCAACTGATATCGAAATCAGTGCCCGCCACATCATCAAGACTCGTGAACGCTTGAATAAATTTCTCGCAAAAGCGACCGGCCAAACGATTGCAAAGATTGAAAAGGACGTTGAACGCGACTTCTTTATGGATGCAGACGAAGCAAAGAAGTACGGTCTGATTGATGAAATCTACAAATCGAAGAAATAGTTGGTTCTACAGTGGTTTTGGTATACATCCTGCGCGGGCCAAAGAAATATTCTGGCCCGCGCCGGATTTGTTTGACTGTATATGAGATGTCGGTACTATGCCCTATAGCGTTTTGCCAAGGAGAGGTTCGATGGACCTACAACGAGTCGGCGTGATTGTACTGGTTTTCCTGAGCCTGCTGACGCCTGCCGTAGCTGAAAGCGCGAAGTCAGAAACCCCGTGGGAAAGTTGGGTAAAAGAAAACTTGGTACTTCCTGTAGAGGAGGTCAACAACGGAAGGTG
>CALMXW010000053.1 GCA_937871115.1 uncultured bacterium | reverse complement strand
GATACCGCCACGGTCGCCGTGTCTTTCATTGCTGTCTTCACGACCACACCACTAAAGCGTTGGGGCTTTGTGTCGGTTGCGGAAGTAGTTGTCATTGGAGTAGTCATACTTGTTATGTTTTCTTCGCACGGTTACCCATTTCAGTCAATACGCGAGCGATTTCTCGACGCATCTTTTTAGGCTCATTTGAATCTTTTGGACGAGACCCTGCGGCGCTAAATCGGAGTGTTCGTAGAGATTCACGCTTCTCCTTAAGAAGCTTGGTGAGCTCGAGCGTATCCTTTTCTTGTAGTGTGGTTTTCTTTGCCATGATAAAAATATTAGCTGCGAGTCACTACCGTACTCTTAAGGGGTAGCTTTGAGCCAGCACGACGCATCGCGTCACGTGCAATAGCCTCAGACACGCCATCGAGCTCGAAGATAACGCGCCCTGGACGTACTTCAAACACAAAGTACTTCGGATCTCCCTTACCCTTACCCATGCCCACCTCTGCGGCTTTCTGAGTGTATGGTCGGTCGGTGAAGACACGAACCCAGACCTTCCCAGTCTTCCCCACTGCCTTTACGATCGTCTTTCGAGCGGCCTCAAGCTGGTTGGAGCGGATGCGTCCAAGTGCAAGAGCTTTTAGTCCGTAGGCGCCAAAAGCTATAGTGACCCCACGTGTTTCTACACGCGGCTTGTTCATATTGACGCGGTCCGTCTGCCATTTTCGGTGTTTAACTTTTCGTGGGAATAACAACATGGTGGTATAAGATTATGATGCAGATTTTTTATCCTTTTCGAAAATTTGTCCTTTGTAAATCCAAACCTTTACTCCGACAACGCCGGTAAGGTTTGCTCTTCCGCGAGCAAAGTCGATGTCCGCGCGGAAAGTCTGAAGAGGAATGTTGCCCTTCTTGATCTCTTCTGTTCGGCTCATGTCAGCTCCACCAAGACGTCCTGAGAGGGCGATACGTACTCCTTTTACGTCTCGATTTGCCATGACCTTATCAGCAGTCTGCTTCATGACACGGCGAAACGGCATGCGCTTCTCGATACCTTCGATAATCATTTCCGCTACTACGAGAGCGTTTGTCTCAGGAGAACGGATTTCTTCAATGTCGATCTTGAGATTCTGTGGAAGGGTGATTTTGTTTCGTTTTGAAAATTCGTAGACGTCGTTGCGAAGCTTGGTTGCGCCCTCACCACTGCGCCCAATGAGCATTCCCGGGCGAGCAGATTTGATGATGATTTTCAGAGTGTTGGCATTGCGCTCCATCTCGATGCCACCAATAGAAAAGCCTCGAAGGCGTTTTTCGAGATAGCGAGAAAGAAGCGTATCACCGCGGAGGTTTTCGCGATATTTATCTTTCGTCGCAAACCAGCGAGATTTCCAGTCTCGGAGGATTGTCAGTCTATGTGCGTATGGGTGAACGGTATGGCTCATAAAAATTATTGAAACAAAATTATTTTGCTGGTGTGATAGTCTCTAAAACAATATGCAAATGGCTTGAGTGCTTGTGTATTGGGAAAGCGCGGCCACGAGCACGAGGGCGGGAGCGTTTGAGCACGACGCCTTTGTTGACCGATGCTTCCACAATTCGCAAGTCGCTTTCTTTTGCACCAAATCGCTCTTTTGCGCTGGCAACGGCGCTCTGGATAAGCTTGCCTACTGGATCAGAGGCGCGCTTTGTTGAAAAGCGTAAATCTATCAATGCGTGAGGCACGGTTTTTCCGCGGACAAGGTCGACCAAAAGGCGAACCTTTCGGGGGGCTTGTCGGTAATTTCGCAATGTTGCTGAAACGCGTGTCATGATAGTAGTGGGTGTCTATTTGTTTGTTATTTCTTCTTTGTGTCTGTGGCAGTCGATGCTTTTGCAGCTTTCGCGGCAGTAATCTCTGCTTCCTTTTTCTTCTGCTCGATTTCCTTCTGCATTTTACCTCCGTGTCGGACAAACTTTCGTGTGAGAGAGAATTCGCCAAGTCGGTGTCCTACCATGTCTTCGGTAATCAAAACGGGAATGTGCTCTCGGCCGTTGTGTACTCCGAAAGTAAAGCCCACCATTTCAGGGCTGATCTGGCTCGCTCGGAACCATGTCTTAATTGCCCCAGTTTCTGCCGGTTTTTTACCTTCTATTTTCTTGAGAAGCCGTGGGTCGACGTACGGTTCTTTCTTGAGCGATCGTGTCATATAAATGTAGAAAAATACACTCCGCCATATACTGCAGAGCTTAGAGTATCCTAGCAAAAAGTCCTTGAGGAGTCAAATTTTAGCCTACTTTCCCGCCGTTTTGATGCCGAGCTCTACGAGTTGCTCTGGAGAAAGGGCGGCTGGGCCATCCATAACAGCAGTTTTTCCGCCTCGGGTCATGGGGAATGCCTGTACGTCGCGGAGGTATTCTTCACCAGTGAAATTCATAATATTGCGCTCTACGCCGAGGGCGATACCTCCGTGTGGTGGCGTACCATATTTGAAAGCCTTGAGCATGTGGCCCACGGATCGCTCAGTCCCCTCCTCGTCATAACCCATCACCTTGTACACGGCTTTGAGGATTTCTGGTTTATGCGCACGGATACTTCCACCGCCTGCTTCGTACCCATTGCACACGAGATCGTATTGTTGAGAAAGAATATTCTCAATATTTTTTCCCGCCATGAGGTCTTCGAGAAATTCTGGCTTCGGCATGGAGAATGGATTGTGGCTGAACGTCCAACCACCCTGATCGGTCTTTTCAAACTGCGGGAAATCTACTACCCAAGCATAAGCCAAGATACCCTTCTGCTTTTCTTCTTCGGTGCGCATGTCGAATTTGTCTGCGCCGTATGTCTTCATGGCGTCGGCGTAGCTGATACGAGGGAATGGTTTTTCTCGAATAGTGAACCCCAGATTTTCAACAACGGAAGTAATCATGCTCTCAACGAGATTCATGATGTCATCTTGTGTGACAAAAGACATTTCAATATCGATCTGTGTGTGCTCGAAGCCACGGTCGGCTCGAAGGTCTTCGTCACGGATGGCGCGGGCGAGCTGGAAATATCGCTCGAAGCTTGCAATCATGAGGAGCTGTTTGTACTGCTGGGGAGATTGCGGGAGGGCGTAAAATTTTCCCGGGTGGAGTCGCGACGGCACCACGAAGTCGCGGGACCCCTCAGCCGTGGACGCAGTGAGAAGAGGAGTCTCGATTTCTGTGAAGCTATTTTTGAAAAGAAATTCTCGGCAAGCGCGGATAAACTCGCTTCGGATGCGGATATTCTTCTGCATTCGTGGACGACGCAAATCGAGATAGCGGTAGTCGAGGCGCACATCTTCACCAATATCTCGGCCGTCAGTGTGCACGTCGAGCGGAGGCGTTTCAGATTCATTCAAAATTTCTACGTCGAGAATTTCTATCTCGATATCACCGAGAGGAAGCTCGGGATTTACCATTCTCTCTGGGCGCTTGTTGACCTTGCCTCGTACCGAGATGACCCACTCGTCGCGCATTTTGTTTGCGAGAGCGTGTGCCTCAGCATGTGAAGGCAGGGCGACCATTTGGACGGTGCCAGACATGTCGCGGAGGTCGAGAAAGATGAGTTTGCCGTGGTCGCGACGGCCGTCCACCCACCCCGCGAGAGTCACTTCCCCATCGATAT
This sequence comes from uncultured bacterium, assembly GCA_937871115.1. GTDB lineage: Bacteria > Patescibacteriota > Minisyncoccia > Phycocordibacterales > CAIJYI01 > CALMXW01. The sequence continues at coordinate 1,968 of CALMXW010000053.1, read as the reverse complement.
GGTTGTGTAGGTCTTTTGTGTAGATGCGTTCGTTTGTGTTCATGTAATTCCCATAGTATCAAAACTCCTAAAAAAAGAAAGAAGGCAAAATAAAACCACCGGTTCCCGTCGCCCTCGTGGGGCTCTAAAGAATCGGTGGTGCGAGATAGTTTTTAGTGACCATGTCCTTGTCCTGCAAGCTTAAGCGGCTTCCTGCTCCTCAGAGGTGGTGGTGGGCGATTTGGTCGCCCGGCCTACGAATACATCGAGGGTTGCCTTTTGTTTTGCCGCTTTTGCTTTTGCCTCACGCTGTTCCCTTGTGTGCACAGAGTTCATCCAGTAGATGAGGCAACAGACAACAATGAAGAGGATTCCGAAAAGCCCCTGAACGTTTAAGGCTGACATCACAAGTCTCCTGTCAAAAAACACGGAGTGTGTTCATTTCTGAACTTACCATGAGGAGAATGGGAAGTCAATGTTTCAGTCAGGGCTACTTCCCCACAAGTTTTTCGGCGAGCTTATGAATGTCACCCGCGCCCATGATGAGAATAATGTCGAAGGAGTCCATGATGTCGCGGATGCGTTGCTCGGTCTGGTCGATGTTGTGAGCAAATCCTGTCGGCGGATTTTTTGGATCCTTTTTCATTTCGTCGAGAAGATTTTGAGAGCTTATGGGTGCAGATTTTTCGTCGCGACCAGCAACATCATAAATTTCTGAGAGGATGACCGTGTCTGCTCCGTGAAAAGAATCTGCAAACTCGTGGAGCATTTTTCTGGTACGATCTTTTTGGTGTGGCTGAAAAACAGCGAGTATCTTTTTCCCCGGATAGAGCTCGGCGGTGGCACGAATGGTACCGCTCACGGCTGTGGGGTGGTGAGCGTAGTCGGATATCACCACTTTCCCGTGCACTTTTCCAATGCGCTCAAACCGCCGCCATGTCCCCGTGAATTCTGCGGTGGCGGCGCGTATGGCGTCGATAGGGACTCCGAGTGCGAGCGCAGGAGCGATTGCGGCGAGAGCGTTGTATACATTGAACCGACCAGGAAACGGGAATGAAAAAATCCCAATATCTTCTTTTTGCCATGATACACGAAACATCCGTGTCTCTTCTCCGTACATGAGATTGGATGCGCGGAGGTCGGCATCTGTATCTATCGCATAAGAAATTTTCCGGCACGTATTCGTCTTCTGTGCTTCTTCCACAATATCTCGGACATTACCGTCATCATTGTTGTAGGTGAGGGTGCCTTTTTCTGGAATTTTTTTTATGTACTTTAAAAATGTTTCTTTAATTTCCGCGAGGTCTTTGTAGTAGTCGAGATGGTCTGCTTCAATATTGGTGAGAGATATTACTTGGGGTGAAAGCTGGAGCATGTGTCGGCGATACTCATCTCCCTCGACGAGAAAAACTCCATCGCTCATCTGAATCTCTTTCGATGTTTCTCCTTGTGGTGTTTGAGAAATACTGGGAAGGCCATTTACGGGAAGGCGCAAATTTTTGTTCCACCCCGGCACCTTTCCTCCCACAATGACGAGCGGGTCGAGCCCAGCTCGTTCGAGTATTTTTCCGAGGAGTGCGGTGGTGGAGGTCTTTCCATTGGTCCCTGAGACCGCGATGCCATATCGCCCGTGCATGATGGCTCCCAATGCTTCGAAGTACTCGAGTACCGGAACCCCTCGTCCCTTCGCGGCGACAAATTCAGGGTTGGTCTCGGGTACCGCACCGGAGTACACGATTGCCTGCACATCAGGAGGAATATTTTCTGCACGATGTCCGATGGCAATCTTCATCCCGCTTTGTTCCATCTCTGGTCGGTCTGGAAAATCTGCGGTATCAGAGCCGGACACTTCGGCTCCTTGTGTGAGGAAAAGTCTTGCGACCGCGGACACCCCAATGCCCCCAATTCCGATAAAGTGTACTTTTTTGCATGAGAGGAAGTCTGTATCCATAGGAGTAGTTAGTTTAGTTTAAATACTTTTGTTTATTT
>CALMXW010000052.1 GCA_937871115.1 uncultured bacterium | reverse complement strand
ATTTATACAATAGGTAGTTTTATACGTGATTAATAATAATTATCAATAGTGAAATATTTTATGTATTACTTCCGCAAGAATCTCAGATTATCTTTTTTCGGAGCAGTCTTGGCTGCTTTTTCTTTTTTTGGACTCTCTTTTCTCCCCATCTCTGCTGCGACAAACACCCTCGGCATCACTACCATTGGTGCTACGCCTGACTCTGCGGATTCAAATTACATAAATGCCACTCGTTTCACTATGCCCAACGAGACCGGGACAGCGACTTCGATGTCGGTCTACATTGCGGCACCGATAGGGACCTCCCCCAATAATCAATACTCAATGGCAATATATGCCGATTCGGCTGGTGTCCCCGGCACACTCGTAGCCTCCACGGCGAACGGGACGCTCACAGGAAATGCGTGGAATACTTTGGCTATTACGGCAACACTTTCTCCAAACACCACCTATTGGCTCGGCTACAATACCAACGGTGCCGCGAGTGCGCAGAATAATCTCGTTGGGTCTACAGGAAGTACTGGTCAGACAAAATGGCGAGTGCAGACTTTTGGTACTTGGCCGACCACTTTTGGTGCTGTTGCCGGAAGCTCATCTTTTGCTGCCTCTATTTATGTGACATATACGACAAGTGTGGTAGCTACCGACACCACCCCACCCACCACTCCATCAGGACTCTCCGCTACCGCCGTCTCCACCTCAGGCATCAACCTCTCCTGGACCGCCAGCACCGATGCCGTAGGAGTAACAGGATACAAAATCTACCGAGGAGGAGTACAAATTGGAACATCAGCAACCAATTCCTATTCAGACACCGGACTTGCTGCCTCTACTCTCTACTCCTATACCGTGAGTGCGTATGATGCAGCAGGGAACAATAGTGCACCGTCGGGGAGTGCGAGTGCGACGACACAGAGTCCAGTAGACACCACAGCCCCAACACTTTCTTTTATAAGTGCTTCCTCCCTCACCACCTCCGGAGCCACCATCACCTGGACCACCAACGAATCATCAGACACACAAGTGGAGTATGGGCAGACCACGAGCTATGGGAACACCACCACCCTCAACACTTCTCTCGTCACCACCCACTCCCAGTCTCTCACCTCACTCTCTGCTGGCACTACCTACCACTATCGCGTAAAGAGTAAAGATGCTGCAGGAAATCTCGCCACGTCTCTCGACAATACCTTCACCACTACTCCAGCACCAGACACCACGGCACCAAACACTATCACGACACTAGCTATCACTTCTGGATCAGTCACACAAACCTCAGCTACCCTCACCTTTACCGCTCCGGCAGATCTTCCGGGTGGGGGAAGTGTCACATCATACAATCTCCGCTACGCTACCACCCCCATTACGACCGGCAACTGGGCAAGCGCTACTCAAGCAACCGGAGAACCAACTCCAGCTACACCGGGTACCACACAGTCCTACATCCTTGCGGGCCTCACTCCAGCAACCACCTACTACGTAGCCCTCGTGTCAACCGATGCCGCAGGAAACACTTCAGCACTCTCCAACAGTGCTACCCTGACCACCGTCACCCCACTCCCACCAGCTGATACCACCCCTCCCGTCATCTCTGGTGTGGCGACTTCTTCACTCACCACCACTTCCGTCACTATCGGTTGGACCACCAACGAATCATCAGACACACAAGTGGAGTATGGTCTCACCACCAGCTATGGCAACACCACGACACTCAACACCACCCTGGTCACCGTCCATGCACAGACACTCACATCCCTCACTCCGGGTACGCTCTATCACTACCGCGTAAAGAGTAAAGATGCGGCAGGAAACTCTGCGGTCTCAGGCGACAATACCTTCACTACCTCACTCGCTCCTGACACCACCGCACCAAGTATTCCGTCAGCACTCACCGCTACCGCACTCTCCACCACACAGATCACCCTCTCGTGGGGAGCATCGACTGATCCCGTTGTCGCCGGACAGATTACTTCCGGTGTCAGTAGCTATCGTGTTGAGCGTTGTACTGGAGTAGGGTGCAGTACCTTTACCCAAATTGGTACGACGGCCAATCCTTCCTATGCAGATACCGCACTCTCTCCGGCTACCACCTACACGTATCGAGTGCGAGTGAGTGATGGGGCAGGGAATCTTTCCTCATACTCCACTTCCGCGAATGCTACGACGCAGGCTCTCCCTCCCCCGGTTGATACTACCGCACCGACCATCTCCGGAATTGTCCCATCAGGCACAGCCAACTCTACCACCATCACCTGGACCACCAACGAGATCAGTGACTCACTCTTGAAGTGGGGAAGATCTCCATCGGTCCTCACCACCGTGGCCTCTTCTTCTAACATGCTCACCTCCCACGCTCTCTCAGTATCAAATCTCAACCGCCGCACCACCTACTACTACCAAGTCGTATCAGTAGATGCCGCAGGAAACAGTGCGAACTCTACGGTTGGCTCTCTCAAGACTGGAAATGGGAAAACCTCACCGATCAGGAGTCTCCAGGCAGCGAGTGGCTCAGTCATCCTCTCGTGGGCAAAACCAGACGATGAGTTTGCCAACAGAGTAGAGATCTACCGCTCTACGGGAGGATACCCAGGTACTACCACGTCTTCTCTCCTCACTACCATCACCGATATCAATCAGACCACCTACCATGACAGTGCGGTAAGTAATGGAGTCACCTACTACTACTCGCTCTACGTCATCGATGATCTCGGTATCTACTCAGATGCTGCTCAAGTCTCCTTTACTCCACAAGCACCGGTCACTCCACCCGCATCAGGTGGTGGTGGCGGTGGAAGTTCTGGTGGTGGTGGCGGCGGGGGAGGAGGAAGTGCTCCATCGGTCACCCCACCGAGCGATGTGGTCGCTATCGGTGCTCCAGACCAGATCATCATTACCTGGAAGAATCCGAAAGACTCGACCTTTGTCCGTACCCGTATCGTACGAAAAGCCAACAGCGCTCCGGTCAGTGCCAATGATGGTGAAGTCGTCTACGAAGGAGACAAGGAACAATTTACCGACACCAAGAATCTCATCCAGGGCACCACCTACTACTACGGAGTCTTCTCTCTCGACCAATCACTCACTCCATCGCAGACCAAAGTCATTCAAGCCAAGATGGGAGACAAGACAGAAGCACAGGCCATTGCTGCCATTGCCCAAGCGATACAGACTGCCAATGCGAACGGCGCTACCACACTCATTATCATCACCAAAGATCTCAAGACTGGTGCAAGAGATGGACAGGTGAAGCTCCTCCAGGAATTCTTGAAGAGCAAGGGCTTCCTTCCAAGCAATCACGAGAGCACCGACTTCTTCGGAGTCCTCACCACCGGAGCCGTCATCAGCTTCCAGAAAGCCAATGGCATCTCTCCTGCAGTCGGATTTGTGGGTCCACTCACCAGAGGGGTCATCATGAAAGTACAGGATGGTACAAACACGACGCCCACCACGCCTACTACACCAGCGACACCTTCCGGAACCATTACCCGAGTACTCGTTATCGGAATGTCAGGAAGCGACGTGAAGCTCCTCCAGGATATGTTGAAAGCCAAGGGATACTTCCCAGCAACAGAAGAATCTACTGGCTACTTCGGACAGAAAACCGAGAAAGCCATCAAAGACTTCCAGTGTGCCAAACTCCAAATCTGCTCCGGCAATCAGGTCACCACTGGTTGGGGACAGGTAGGGAGGATGACACGGGAGGCGATGTAGGGAGAAAGAACCGAAAATACAAAAACCACGGGATGTCCCGTGGTTTTTTACTGTTCAAATAAATTATCGTATGCGCCTCAATCTCGGCGCACAAACAGCGAGTAGGGGAGAGACAAGGAGAAATGAAAGAATTCCTGAAGCAGAAGAAGAATATGGAAGAGCGGTATTGTATGTGCCGTCGACCCGGGGAAGTGATGCGAGTGTTGCGGTACTTCTTTGGGCAAAAAGAGGAAGAGGGTTTATTGCGCCGCGAAGAGTGTACACGCCAAAGTGAAGATGTGGTGGTGTACCACGAGCATTTCCGCTCGTACCCACGTATCCGATGATGGTTTCAGGAGTTATTTCAGACCCTGGAGAAATTTTCGGGTTAATAGAATTGAGGTGAGCGTAATAGTACACTCGTCCGCCACGGCCCGCGATGAGGACCGCATTGCCCCCGAGGGGATTGTTTCTTTCACTGGTAATGCGCACCACATATCCACTCACCGCTCCGTACACGGGAGTGCCTTTGGGCGCAAAAATATCTTGTCCTTCATGAAGGCGGCTCCCGCTTCGCCATGCGTGCCAGGTGTCGGGTATTTTTTCCGGAGAAATATTATCCATCGGAACAGAGATTTTCTTCTCGGGACTTTGAAGTGCGAGCGCTGCCACTTTTGCCGCAATAACAGGGTTGGTACTGATGCCTTCTCTTGCGAGGCCGTTTTCTGAAAATTCCCCAGACGACGAAGAAAGCAACATCGTAGTGACGAGAAGCAGGAAAAGAAAGAAGCCGAGAAATTTTATTTGTGCGCCATCCATGTTGGTAAAATTTTACGCGCGAGAATCCACGAGAAGTTATACCTCTTCGGTTTTCTTTTTCGGAACAATGCCGTTTGCGACAAGAAGCTTTTCAAAATCATCACGTTCGATGGTCTCTGTTTTTACGAGTTCTTCGGCGATCATGTCGAGAGCTTTGCGGTGGGTGTCGAGTACTTCTCTGGCGCGGGCGAGGCCTTCTTCTACAATGCGCTTTACTTCGGAGTCGACAATGGCTGAGACTTCTTCCGAGTATTCTTTTTCGCCGTATCCGCGACCATAGAGGACTTTTCCTGATGGATCTTCGAGGGCAACAGGGCCGATTTTGTCTGACATGCCCCAGCGGGTCACCATGTTGCGCGCGAGCGCGGAGGCGACTTGGAGATCGTTGGAAGGGCCAGTGGTGAGGTCGTTGAAGATGAGTGTCTCTGCTGCGTATCCTCCGAGGGCTTTTGCGATGTCATCGAGGAATTCTTTTCGTGTCTGCATCTTTCGATCTTCGAGTGGAAGCGTGAGGGTATAGCCCGCTGCGTGCCCGCGCGAGATGATGGAAACTTTGTGCACTGGGTCGGCATAGGGAAGTACGGAAGCGACGAGGGCGTGCCCGACTTCGTGATACGCGGTGATACGCTTTTCTTCTTTTGAAAGAAGGTGGCTTTTGCGCTCGGGGCCGAGCATGACTTTTTCAATAGAACGGATAAGATCGTACTGAGTGATTTCTTTTCTGGCTTCACGTGCGGCGAGGATGGCGCCTTCGTTCATGAGCGAGTAGAGATCTGCTCCAGAAAAACCGGGAGTGCGCTCAGCGAGGACATGAAGGTTTGCATCAGGGCCGAGGGGTTTTTTTCTGGCATGGATTTTTAAAATCTCTTCACGGTCGGAAAGGTCGGGGAGGTCGAGCGTGACGCGTCGGTCGAATCGGCCCGGGCGGAGGAGGGCTGGGTCGAGCACGTCGGGA
>CALMXW010000051.1 GCA_937871115.1 uncultured bacterium | reverse complement strand
GAATCGAAGCGGCGGCGCTTTCTGGACGGGTTATTTCTCCAGAGGCTTCGGAAGTTGCATCTTCAACCCCTGCTTCGTCAACACCAGAACAAATCTCGTGGCTTAATTGGTCGCGTTTTATACCTATTGCTCGAGCTCAGAGCACAGATACAAACATACGTATCGTGAAAGCCGAGCTTCTTGAGTCGAACGGCAGAAAAGCTTCCCTTGATCCGACACTCGAAGAAGTGGGCGGAAAAACACGCGTGAAAGTATCGCGACCAGAAAGAGAGTTTGTTCCAGGAAATTATTATTTACGTGTGGAGTTTATTCAGGATGACATTGCCTACGTAGCTACTCAAGATTTTAGTTGGGGAGTCTTGGCGATAAACACAGATAAATCTATCTATCATGTGGGTGACAATGCCTACATCCAAATGGCGGCGCTGGACAGCAACGGCCACACGCTCTGCAAAGCTCCGCTCGAGCTCTCCATCACAAGCCCATCTGGTGATACGCAAATCTTTTCTACTGCGAGTAGTACGATATCTCCTTCTTCTGATTGTGGTATAGACAATGTGACAAATAATCCAGACTATTTTCTTCATTTCCCTATAAAAGCATTGGGTACTTATGATCTCTCGCTAAAAAATACAAGCAACGGCAAGATGGTAGAGAGTACACTCGAGGTCAATAGTAATGCACCTTTTGAGGTGACACGCCGCGGGGCCACCCGTATCAATCCATTTAAGGCGCCTTCATACTCGATGAATCTTACCGTGAAGGCAAATCAAAATTTCGACGGGCAGGTCACGGAAGCGCTTCCAAAAGGGTTTCAAGTTGTCCCTTCGGAAGAAAAATTTAGTGCAAGTGTTACGACCGATGGTGACACACAGTACGTCACTTGGAAAGTGAAGAACGTAAAAGCGGGAGCTACTTTTTCGCTCCAATATGAATATTCTGCGCCTCAGATATCCCCAGAGTTGTATCTTCTTGGGCCACTTCGTTTTACGAGTGGCAACTTCCTCGTCCGACTTTTCGGGCAAGAGAAGACAGATTTTGAAGAAGCGCGGCAATGGCAGCTCGCATCCGACGCGGTGACGGTGAAAGTACGCCAAGAAATAAATATTCTCGATGGCTGGCTCAACGCGGCGAGTGGTGCGTATGCTACTTCATCGGAAATCATCCAGATCAGTACCACGCAGTATACGAGTCCAACGTATTATTTTGAAGTTGTCGCTAGTACCACTTCAGCCACAAATGCGAATATGTATCTCGTAAATGCGAGTACGTATGCTGTTGTTGCTACCATCACGGTAAATGGTACTTCCTATGCACGATATCGTTCCACTTCATTTACACCTACGACTGGTGCCAATAACTATGTGGTGGTGCTCGGGAATGAAGCGGTCGGAAAGGGGGCTATCGCCGCGCGTGTGGTGGTGCTTCAGGCGACGTCGGCATTTGCAAATACGGAAACGCAAATAGAAATAGGAAACAACGAAAGCTTCTCCACTGTGGCAACGACGACATTCGCTTCGCCGAAATATTGGTATTACGATTCGACAAAATGGGCGGGTACCAATACTTTTTACGCCGAAGTGAGTTGGAAGACCGTCAAAGCTTCTCTCGCTTCTTCCACTACGTATTCTACTGCGGGAACATTTACGGTGGGGATTCCGGCGGGTACGGCATCTACCTCGGTGGGATTATGGGGAGGTGGTGGAGCAGGAGGTGGCTGCCCAGCCACAGCAAATACTGGCGGCGCGGGAGGCGCGGGAGGACAGTTTGCTTCTTCGACCCTCGCTGCGCTTACCGGTACGCACACACTGGTGGTGGCGGCGACAAAAGCGGGTGGTTCAAACCAAAGCGGTGGAGTGGGTAATGACTCTAGTTGGGATACCACAAGTGTCGTAGCAAAAGGAGGCGCGGGCGGAGGCGTGGGTACTGGAGGAAGTGTCGCGTCGAGTACGGGAAGTAGTACGGGTTGTATAGGAACGGTTTGTTTCGCCGGAGGAACCAGTGGCGCCGGAGCGGCGACATACGGCGGTGGCGGTGGTGGTGGCGCAGGGACAAACGGTGCGGGTGGAAGCGCGACGGGTGCGGCGGTGGCGGGTACGGGTACGACCGTGGGCGGTGGTGCGGGAGGTGCCAAGAGAACTACAAGTAACAACGGTGCGGCAGGTACATCTCGCGGCGGTGGCGGTGGTGGTGCGTTTACTACTACTGCAGCAGCAAGAACGGGAGGAACTGGTGCACAGGGACAAGGGCTTGTTACTAACTATATGGCGAGTACGACCATCGCCCTACAAGAAGATGACGGAAGTTTTGGAAACTGGACCGACAAGGCATACATTGCTGCGAGCACCAGCGCAGGAGTAGCAACGAGGGCACGGTCTTCGGCTTTTACTCCGACTTCCGGAAGAAACTATCGAATTGTCTTGCAGAGTAACTATACCGGAGTGGTCGTCGCTATTTATAACGCGAAAATTATTGTCGACCAGACGAGTCCGACCAAGCTTGAGCCACAGTATCTTTTGGCGAATACAAAACTCCGACCAGGGACAGGTCTTCAGGACTTTGACACCCTCTGGGATTCTACCGAGTGGAATGATGGCTATACCTATATTCATGAAGTGGACTCTGTCTCGGCGGGGACTTCCGATGTAAAACTTCAAGATACGACGGGCCCTGCAGATATTACGGGCTCGACGGTGACCGACGCTATTCAGCGAGAACAATCTTCTTCGCTCACTATGCCGACCACAGGGCGCAATATGGATGTGGTGGCGACAACGAATAATAATGATATCTATGCTTCACGTATTTTGGTCCAGGTAGATACGAGTATTCTTACTACGACATTCACCCAAAAAGATTATCGTTGGTATGACAGTGCGAATGCCGTACAGCCGGGGAGTGCTTTTCAGCTAGAAAATACTGCACATACACTCACCTCTACTTCGAGTCCGATACGTCTGCGTATGAATGTCACCGTGGGCGGAAAGGCGATGAGCGCGTCTTCCAGCGAATTTAAACTTCAGTATGCGTACAATACGAGTGGTACGTGGTTTGATGTAGACAACTGGTGGGATACCACGTGGCAAAATCGCAAAAAGATTTCCTTTAGCAATGCTTCTGCAAACGCTGATCTCGCAGAGTTTGTTATCCCTGTCCAGCTCCGGTCTACCGCAAATGGCGTGAGTGGTGCGATAGATTACTCAAAGACGCAAGATTCCGGACAAGACATCCGATTTGTGGATGCGAACGGCACGACGACACTTCCGTATGAAATAGAGAAGTGGGATGAGACAGGCACGTCCACGGTGCTGGTAAAAGTGCCGAGGATAAATGCCGCTACGACTACTGACTTTATCTGGATGTACTACAACAATACTTCGGCCGTGAGTGCGGCGGCCACTACGAGTGTGTGGGCGACCACGGGAGCCCAAGGTGTGTGGCATTTGGGCAACAAAGCTTCGTCCACAGCAGGAGCGTTTCTCGACGCGACTTCCAATGCAAACAATGGTACGGGAAGTGGCGGCGCATCTCTGGCTTCAACGACGGGTATTATAGACGGTGCGTATAATTTTGATGGGAGCAACGATTATGTAAACACCGGGCTCACGACTCACTACTCACAAACCACTATCTCGGTGTGGGTGAACGTGAGGACTTCCGGCGGGGGAACCCTTGGACGTATTTTGGAAAAGAGAAACGGAGGCGCACAAGTCTTTGCCTTTTATCCAGACGTAGGAAACTCGATAGTTTCTTTCAACAGACAGTGGACAGGTGGTGGCTCTGATGCGGCAGGAAATGCAAAATGGAACACCGGCACGGCTCTCTCTACGAATGCTTGGCATCACGTGGTGCTTACGTACGACGAATCTTCCACGGCGAATGACCCGTCTATTTACTTTGACGGAGTCGCACAAAGTGTCTTTGTCTCTGTCGCCCGCCCGACCGGCTCCGTGGTAAACAACGCCGACGCTTACTATATTGGAAATAGGGGGGATGCTACTCGTGGACTGGACGGAAATATCGATGACATGCGCGTATACAATCGCATTCTTTCAGCTGATGAAGTTCTCGCAGAGTACAAGGCCGGTGCGGGGACACTCCTTACGTATGGATCTGAAGAATCTGCCGCTGATGCTCCTTGGGAATTTTATGGCAACAGCTCAGCCGTAGATGGGACAAATATTACTTCCACACTACTCGCGGCTTCAGATGTGAAAGAGACGTATGAGAGTGGTAACTTCTCTGCATCCACCACACTCTATTCCATCCCCGTCGGGCAAGAAGGCGAATGGGACTGGTCACTCCTTCCTGCGCATGCTACTTCGACCACCACATATTATTTCCGAATGATAGACGCGAATGGCGAAGTTGTGTTTAGCAGCTATACCAACTACCCCACGATAACCGTCGACACCACTAACACCCTTACCCAAAGAGACTATCGCTGGTATCTGAATGCCAATAGTGTTCAGCCCGGAAGTGCGGCGCAGGGAGAAAATGTGGCGAATACAATTTCTTCCGTTTCTACCCCGATACGTTTGCGCATGAATGTGACGTCGAACAACTCAGTCCTCACCGCCTCGTCCACAGAATTTGCCCTGCAGTATGCGTATAGCACTGCCGGGCCGTGGACTCCCGTGGGGTGGTGGAACACTTCATGGCTCAATCGGCAAAAGATTTCTTTCAACAATGCATCGGCAAGCGGTGATTTAGCTGACTTTGTCGTACCTGTCCAACTCCGAGCCACCGCAAATGGCGTGAGTGGTGCGATAGATTACTCAAAGACGCAAGATTCCGGCCAAGACATCCGATTTGTGGATGCGAATGGTACCACAACCCTTCCGTATGAAATAGAGAGGTGGGACGAGACGGGGACGTCCACTGTCCATGTAAAAGTGCCACGAATAAATGCTGCGACCACAACCGACTATGTCTGGATGTATTACAACAACGTGTCTGCTTCGGATGGACAGACGGTGACAAGCGTGTGGACAAACACCAGTGCACAAGGCGTGTGGCACTTGGGGAATAAAGCATCTTCGACGGCCGGTGCGTTTACCGACTCTACTGCAAATGCGAACAACGGTACCGGTAGCGGTGGGTCGTCGCTGGCTTCCACAACAGGTGTGGTAGACGGAGCGTACAACTTCGATGCGAGCAACGACAATGTCAGTGCTGGCTCAGGAGCGTCTCTCGACGACATCGTCAACCTCAGTGCCTGCGCGTGGATTAACCCTCGATCAGCGGGGAAACTCGCGGGAGGTTTTCACTTCGGTGAGATCGTAATAAAACAAGCAAGTTCCGTTGTCGGCGGTTGGTTTTTTGAAGTGAATGATAAAACATCCCCCCTCAATGTGACTTTCTACAGAAGCTTTACTGGCGATGGCTCGTGGCGCACTCCCGCCAATGCGGCGCCACTCAATACCTGGAGTCATGTGTGTGTCACCTACAACAACTCTTCTACAGCCAATGTTCCCATCATTTATGTGAACGGTGTGTCTCAAACTCTTACTACGGTGAGTACGCCCACCGGCACCCGCGTAGATGACTCACCCGGGAATCTTATGATCGGTGACGAAATGGCACTCGATGAGACATTCGATGGGTGGATCGACGACGTGCGTGTGTATAACAAATTGCTCACTGCCGATGAAATCTTGGCTCAATACAAAGCTGGCGCGGGTACTTTCCTCGCCTATGGTTCTGAAGAATCAGAGTCAACCAATGCGTGGACTTTTTACAACGGCAACAACTCCGCGACCGATGGTGCAAACGTGACAGCCAACTTACTCACCGCTTCGGATATAAAAGAGACGTATGAAAGCGCAAACTTCTCTGCCACAAGTACTCTCGCCGCTATTCCCGCCGGACAAGAAGGAGAGTGGGATTGGGCACTGGATCCGGTAAATGCCACGTCGACCACGTATTATTTCCGCATGGTGAAGGCAAATGGAGATATACCGTTTTATAGCTACACCAATTATCCGCAGCTGACAGGTAACTTCACCAATCTTACTCTTACGACTTCGCAGACTCCTTTTCCTACACTTACTCCGGGCTCACCGCAGTTCTCTACGACTACCGTGGTCGTCACAACGAATAATTCTAGCGGATGGAGCTTGAGTCTGTATGGTAATGATAGGGTCACTGGCGACACTACGATGGACATGACAACCAACGCCACGATTGGTCTCACTGATCAGACAGAATGGATACCGGGTGCCGCCACCACATCAGTTGGCAATGCCGTGCGAATTTCTTCTCTCGACAACTCACAGAAAGTTCTCGCCTTCCGCGTAATGACTGCATCGGGTAGTCAACCATTCATCGCACCCACTTGGTGGGGGACAGTAGATAGCTATAGCGACAATGCGAATACGAAATGGGCGGGGGTATCGAGCTCGACCATAGCACGACAAATTGGAAATTCGTCCGCTCCGGCGGCAAGTGGAGCCACGAGTACCGTCCTCTATTATCTCGATGTGCCCTCTTCTCAACAGACAGGAAGTTATGACGGTGTTGTCACGTATACTGCCACGGTAAATCCGTAGAGTTATCCACAGTTTTTCTAAAAATATAAGACAAATCGTGTTAATATTTTTGTATCGATTATCTTATAAAATTAATTCCCTAGATATGATCCCAAAAAACTCCAAACTCATCGAAGAACTGAAAGTGTTCCTTTCTGCGACGCTGGTAACATCTATTGTTTTTGGGGGAAGTGCCGCCTACTATGCTTTTGCCGCGACCGATACAGAAACTCTCACGGTAACCATTGCAACCTCACTTACTTTTACCACGACGACAAGCGCCTACGACGAGTTCGGCACACTCACTCCAGGTACTCCAAAGTTTGCGACGACAACGCTTTCTGTCACTACCAACAACGTACCAGGGTATCTGGTGACTCTTTATGGTAACGATCAAGGATCAGCCAACACGGTGATGGACCTCACTACTGATGCCTCCATTGGCATCGCTGACCAACTTGAATGGTGGGCTGGTGCGGCCACCACATCAGTGGGTAATGCCGTACGTATTGGATCACTCGATAGCTCACAGAAGGTCCTCGCTTTCCGTGTAATGACTGCGTCTGGAAGTCAGCCATTCCGATCAACCACTTGGTGGGGGACAGCAGACAACTATACTGATAATGCAAGTACTTTGTGGGCTGGTATTGGTTCCAGTACAGTAGCGCAGCAGATTGGAAATGCCGGAGTAGGGTCGTATTCAGCCTCAGCTCAGTTGAGCACCGTCCTCTACTATCTTGACGTTCCATCGTCCCAGCAAACAGGAAGCTATGATGGTATCGTCACGTATACTGCCACGGCGAACTAGAATATTTGAGATTTGGATGATACAATAGATCATTATGATACGTTTTTTCGCTCTCCGTACACTAGTAGCGCTCTTATTTCTTGCGACCTTCTTTACTGTCA
>CALMXW010000050.1 GCA_937871115.1 uncultured bacterium | reverse complement strand
TGCGACATCTTGCATCTCGATAGCGATGCCAAAGACCGCTTTCCCCCGAATGGGGATTTTTACCAAAGAGTACGGCGAGATATTTTGCGCGGTAAAATACGAAAGCGTCTCACGCGTCGTGCCGCGCTCTATGGGGACTACGCGAGCTATCTTCATAGTTAAAAGATGTTGAGCCGATAGACTTGCTCGCCATCTTTTATGTAGACTGTTCCATTCTTTGTGACCACCGAGTAAGGGTTTTGCCCGCCGTAGATTGGTTCGTAGTTGACGGGTGTGCCACCATCGACATCAATAGCGAAGACGAGGTTTTGCGCCGCGACAATCAAGACATCGTCTCGCCCCGGGTAGAGATCCGCACTACGTATTCCTGGAATGTTGGCTTTTGGAAGGAGGGGGACAGAGGCGTCGCGGATAGTGCTCGTCTCGAAAAGTTTGACCACTTCTTTGTCGTCTGATGCGATGGGTTCTTTTTGAATGGTTTTTGGTACGAAGAATGGATGGAGAGTACGGGCTTCGCCTTGCTCTACGCTGATGTCTTTTGTCCACGGCCAGTAGTCTGTCTTTCCGATAACGACATTGTGTGGCCCAGGGGCTACTGATGCGGTGACAGTTTTGTCCCAAAAGTGGCTGGTGCCTACGCTCACGCTGTCTACGTACACCTCTGCGCCCGAGACAGGTGCGGCGACAATAATACGTGTACCGGTCT
This sequence comes from uncultured bacterium, assembly GCA_937871115.1. Lineage (GTDB taxonomy): Bacteria > Patescibacteriota > Minisyncoccia > Phycocordibacterales > CAIJYI01 > CALMXW01. The sequence goes on along the minus strand of CALMXW010000050.1, from coordinate 1,600 downwards.
TTATGCCTCCGTTAGACCAAAACCAGTATCCGGCGAGGATAAGAATGATAACTCCGATGGCTATGAGTGAAGACAGTGCTTCTTTTTTTCGAAATATTTTCAACATAATACTCTCTATTATCAAACAAAAAGCATTCAAAAGCAAGGCGGGAATTACAACATCAGAGAGTAAAAAATTTGGCAATATTGTGAGAGAAGGGGACTTGTGTATAATTCGCGCATTATGAAAAAACTTTTCCCCGTTTCTTTTGTTACCTCTATCTTTTTTACTCTCGTTGTTCCATCTGTGGCCTCCGCGGAAGTATTTATCAGTGAAGTGGCATGGATGGGTACCAGCGCATCGGCAAATGATGAATGGATCGAGCTCGCGAATGACGGCACGGCCCCAGTGAGCCTCGACGGATGGAAGCTCGCTACAGGAGACGGCGGGGTGAGCACTTCTCTTACCGGCTCTCTCCCTGCAAATGGATATTATCTTTTAGAGCGCACGAGCGATGACACGGTGGCGGGGATTACCGCAGATGCTATTTACACCGGCTCTCTTTCAAACACGGGCGAAGTGCTCGTACTCTCCGACAAAAGCGGTGCAGTAGTAGACCGTGTGGATGCGAGTACTGGTTGGCCCGCGGGAGACAATACGACAAAAGACACGATGCAAAAATTCTCGGGCTCGTGGGTGAGTGCCATCTCGACTCCGAAGGCGGCAAATTCTTCCGTCCATTCTGTGGTCGCAGATACGGGCACGAATACACAGAGCAGTAGCGCGGGCAATAGCTCGAGCTCATCCTCAAGCTCTGGAGAAAAAACTTCGAGCGGGAGTGCGCGCATTTCTGCAGGGAAAGATCGCCTCGTCGCTCTCGGGACACCGATAATTTTCGAGGGAACATTTTCTGGGGAACAAAGTGGCACGGACTTCACGTGGTCTTTCGGTGATGGCACAAAAGCGCAAGGGCAGAGCGTGCGGCACGTGTACGCATTTCCGGGGGACTATATCGCTGTCTTCAGTGCGCGGTCTGCGGGTGCTGTTTCTTCAAGCCGTGTACAAGTAAAAGTTTTCGACCCGTTGTTTGATATGCGCCTCGGTACTGCGCGCGGAAAATCTTTTTTGGAAATAACAAACAAGGCTTCGTATGAAGTAAACATGGGCAACTTCATACTCCGAAAGGACCGACATGAATTTATTTTTCCCGATGATACAGTACTTGGAGTAAAAGGCGCACTGAAACTTTCACGCGAGACCCTAGGATTTTCTCTCGATGATCAAGATCCGATAGAGCTTCTCGCTCCCGACCACTCAACACTCGCTCTCTTTACTCCTGCTATTTCTACTTCGTCGCTCCCGATCCTCGCAGCTCGTCTCGCCGATGCTGGAAAAAAAGTAGACGAAGTGAAAAGCAAAGTTTCACTTCTTGCTTCCACCGTGGCAGTCGCACCAAAAAGTATCGCGCAGGTGTACAACGCTCCACCCGCTCCAAAACAAACAGAAGAAATTTCTCCGGCGGCATCGTCTACGGTCACCGTCACGGAGCCGGAGGGGTTCTTCAAAAGAATCTTGCATTTCTTTTTTAGGGGGTAAAACAACAGTCTGTACTCTTTATGT
>CALMXW010000049.1 GCA_937871115.1 uncultured bacterium | reverse complement strand
CAATGACGCGCCGCCAAACACTTGGTGCTATACTGGTTGGCACTTATGGATCCAAAAATTTTCAAATCATACGACATCCGCGGTATTTACCCGGAAGAAATAAATGAAGACGCCGCATACCGCATCAGCCGCGCGACGGTAAAATTCCTCGGCGCGAAATCTATCGCCATCGGCCGCGACGTGCGCGAATCTTCCGAGCCGCTCTTCGAAGCGCTGGCAAACGGCATCACCGACGAAGGCTGCGACGTGGTAGACATTGGCCTCGCCTCCACTCCCCAGCTCTACTTCGCCTCGTGGCGCCTGCCGGTAGACGGAGCCATCTCTCTCACGGCATCACACAACCCACCCGAATGGAACGGCATGAAGATCAACCGGAAAAATGCTGAGCCCGTGGGTGGCAGTGAGCTCCAAGAATTGCGCCAAATTGCCGAGGGAGACTTCGAAGATTCTGCCGAACAAAAAGGTGCGATTATTCCTGTCGAGATTGCAGACGAATACACCGACTACATCGCTTCTTTCTTTACGGCAGGTGTAGATGCTGAGCAGAAAGAGATCGCCGTCGTGGCCGACACCGCCAATGCGATGGGTGTGCTCGAGCTTCCGGTATTTGAAAGGCTCAACAAAAATATTGCCATCTATCCGATGTTCGACGACCTCATGAATCCATTTTCTGCGCACGAGGCCAACCCGCTCAAGGTAGAGACCCTCGTCGAGCTGCAAGAAAAAGTCGTCGCGCTCGGAGCCGACCTCGGGCTTTCCTACGATGGCGATGCCGACCGCGTGGGCTTTGTGGATGAAAAAGGTGAGATTGTCTCCATGGATCTCATCACCGCACTCGTGGCCCAAGAAGTTTTGCGCGAGCACCCGGGCGCCACTATTCTCTACGACCTCCGCTCCAGCACCAGCGTAAAAGAGATCATCGAAGAAAATGGCGGCGTGGCGAAAGAATGTGTCGTCGGGCACGCGCATATTAAAAAACAACTCCGCAAAGACAACGGCATTTTCGCGGGCGAGCTCTCCGGGCATTACTACTTTGCAGAAAATTCTCTCGCCGAAGCGAGCACCCTCGCCGCGATCTACATCATCAATCGCCTCTTTGCGAGCGGGAAGAAACTCTCCGAGCTCGTCGCCGAAGTGAAAAGATATTACCACTCGGGAGAAATAAATTTCGAAGTGAGCGATTCAAAAAAGATTCTCAAAGCGCTCGAAGAAAAATATGGCAAGATGCCGGGAGCAGTAGTCACCCACCTCGACGGCCTCAAGATCTCATTCTTAGAGCACGGAAAAATGGGCTGGTGGTTTAATGTGAGGACATCAAACACCGAGCCACTCTTGAGACTCAATTTAGAAACCAAAACTCCCGAGATGCTCGCAGAGAAGACGGAAGAACTCCGCGGGGTTATTGGGGGGTAGTCATTTCTTCCAAAAATCCTTTCGCCATGAGCCGGAGCGTGCGCTCGACACAAACGACTTTAGTCACCACTCAATCTCCTGAAATAGTTTTTCCATGGTAGTCGCTTGTGCTGGGTTGACTTGTTTCAGAAACATAATTTTCCCAAGTAGTGATCGCTTCTCTTTCTCAATGTTATCTGAGGCAAGCGCACCAAAACCATTTTGTTTTAGCGCAATTATATATTTCCTTATTTCACCTTCTTTTACTATCGACAGTCTACCATCTGAAATCAAAATGCCAGTGATTTCTTTGTTCTGCTCTGGTCCAAAAAGTTTACGTTTGGATGGTTTTGTTTTGTAACCCTCTTCTGAAATAATTTGAATAAAAGTTTTCTCTAGTGTTTTTACTCGTATATTTCCCGAAACACTAATATCATCAAAATAACGTGTATAGGTTAGTGTATTTTTCTTGCAGAG
>CALMXW010000048.1 GCA_937871115.1 uncultured bacterium | reverse complement strand
CCCCACTTTAATTTTATGATCGAAACAGAGATTTTATTGCCATCAAAGCCAAAAGTAATTTCTGAGGATGCTCTCTCCGGCACTTACGAAATTGACGGGCTTTACCCTGGCTACGGCCATACGCTCGGAAACTCTCTCCGACGTATCATTCTTTCCTCGCTTCCTGGCGCGGCTATTACGGCTGTAAAAATTGATGGCGTAAGTCATGAGTTTTCTTCAATTGACGGTGTAAAAGAGGATGTTATCGCCATCATCCTCAATCTCAAAAAAGTTCGTTTCCAGATGCTTTCAGAAGAACCTCAAGAGCTTTCTCTTTCTGTAAAAGGTCCGAAGGTTGTTACCGCAAAAGACATGAAGGTCCCTGGACAGCTTGTTGTATTGAATCCTGAGCAGGTTATTGCCGAAGTTACTTCAGGCACCACCTTGAGCATCAGCATGCGCGTAGAGCGTGGCCTCGGATATGCTTCCCGCGAGGAGCTCGAGAAGGAAAAGGTGGAAGTAGGAAGCATCATCATGGATGCTATCTTTACTCCTATCCGCCGCGTAAACTATGACGTTGAGAACATGCGCGTTGGTGACCGCACAGACCACAACCGCCTTCGTATCATGATCGAGACCGATGGATCCCTCTCTCCACGAGAGGCACTTGAAAAGTCTATTGCAATTATGATAAAACAATTGCAAGCTGTGGTTGGCTTCCGCGAGGAAACCACACAGGCTGAGATCGAAGAGGCAGAAGCTTCTTTGGCTAAGCCGAAGAAAGAAGAGGTTGATCCTGACATTTTGAAGATTCGCATTGAGTCTTTGAACTTGAGCGCTCGCACAACAAATGCCCTTTCCGTTGGAAACATTCGCACCGTAGGCGGTATGGTCCGAAAGAAAGAGGAAGACCTTCTCGATGTAGATGGCCTCGGCGAAAAAGGAATTCAGGAGATTAAGAAAGCGTTAATGAATTTGGGACTTTCCCTCAGACAGTAATCAGACAATAAAACTACCATGCGTCACCACAGCAACATACGAAAATTCGGACGGGTAAAGAAAGTGAGAGATGCTCTCATCCGTGGTTTGGCTGTGTCACTTATACGCGATGGAAAAATCCGCACGACTGAAACAAAAGCGCGCGAGCTTCGCCCATTCATCGAAAAATTGGTAACACGCGGAAAAATCGACACCGTGGCTTCCCGAAGACTCCTCATCTCCCGACTTGGGCGACCAGAGGCAGCCGCAGCTCTTACTGAGAAAATCTCACCTCAGTACAAAGAACGCGCTGGTGGGTACACCCGTATCGTAAAGCTCGCTCCTCGAAAAGGCGACGCGAGCCCGATGGCGATTATCGAATTTGTGCAATAAAATTTTAACACTGAACATGAAGCACCCAACCGTACATATCATAGATGCGAAAGATGCGAAAATTGGCCGCGTAGCAACGCAGGCTGCACATATTCTCATGGGCAAAAATTACCCTGAGTTTCAGCGCAATGTCGCCCCGAAGGTTTCGGTGCAGATTGTAAATGCCTCTGCAGCCCTCATCGATTCTCGAAAGTTTGCAGAAAAAGATTATACCAGCTACTCCGGCTATCCGGGTGGCCTCAAGCACAAGAGCATGCGTCAGGTGGTAGAGAAGAAGGGGTATCGTGAAATTTTTCGAAAAGCCGTAAAGGGAATGCTTCCGAAAAACAGACTTCAGGCGGTTATGCTGAAAAACCTAAAGATAGAAGAATAATATTTTTATGACCAAAACAGACACACTTAAATCAAAATACATAGGAACTGTCGGCCGAAGAAAGACCGCCATTGCCTCTGTACGCCTCATGGAGACGCCAAACATGGCTATCACGGTAAATGACAAGGAGTACAATGTTTATTTCCCTACACGCGAACTCCAGGCCATTGTGAAGGAGCCTTTCACAACATCCGGTCTCACAAAGTTTTCTGTCTCGGCCAAGCTCATCGGAGGTGGTACTCACGCCCAAGCTGAAGCACTCCGTCACGGCATCGCCCGAGCGCTCATAAAATTTGATATCGAGCTCCGAAAGAAGCTCAAGAAGGAAGGGATGCTCAAGCGCGACCCTCGTGCAAAAGAGCGCCGCAAGTTCGGCCTCAAAAAAGCTCGTAAAGCCCCCCAGTGGTCAAAACGTTAGTTTTTATAGACAAGGATTTTGGAGCACTGGGTGTGGCGAGAGATTTTGCCACACCCTTTTGCCCTTTTATTGACACCCATGTTAAAATAAGCCCACTATGAGCGAAAAAGATGACATGAAAAACGACAATATTCTCGCCCAAGACGACTCTCTTGACACGGTATCCGACGATATGCATAATACCGACGTGCATTTTGAAAGTGAAGAAGATATCGAGTCGGGCGCCGCAGCGCTGAAGAAGCTTCGCGAGAAAAATAAGCAGTGCGAGAAGGAGAAAAAAGAGTATCTCGATGGCTGGCAGCGCATGCGTGCGGACTTTGCAAATGCGCGTAAAGACGAGGAGGCACGCCGCGGCGAATTGATTAAATTTGCCTCTGAGGGGCT
>CALMXW010000047.1 GCA_937871115.1 uncultured bacterium | reverse complement strand
TTCTGAGACGTGGCCCAGTTCGTCCCGTCGACCTTGCGGGCCGGGGCAAAACTGATGGTCTCCGTGTCGTAGCCGGTTCCTACATTCGTTTTGACGAGAATGCCGTCGTGCTCATAGAAAAAGGAAAGAAGGACCCAAAGGGTGCTCGTATCTTCGGACCGATTCCTCGCGAGCTCGCAGAAAAGGGCTATCAGAAAATCGTCTCTTTGGCACCAGAAGTCGTATAATATTTTATAATATGAAAATCAAAAAAGGCGACACAGTACAAATACTCTCTGGAAAAGACCGCGGCAAGACAGCCCCAGTCATCCACGCATATCCAAAACTCGACCGAGTGTTGGTGGATGGTGTAAATGTTCAGAAAAAACACCAGAGACAGCGCGGGCAGGGGAAAAAGGGCCAGATTATTGAAAAGGCGCTTTCTATCCACGTATCAAATGTGGCCTTGATTGATCCAAAAAGCAAGAAGCCTGCTCGCATTGGAATGAAAATGGTAGGGGAGAAGAAGGTGCGAGTAAGCAAAAAGACGAGCATGGAGTTTTAGTATTAGGATATAGATACACCTATGAAATCAGTGAAAGAAAAACAGAATACTGCATTTGATGCCCTGAAGGCAGATTTCGGATACAAAAACCGATTGCAAGCTCCGCGCCTCACAAAGGTAGTAATTTCTGTCGGCACAGGAAAAGCAAAGGACCCGAAGAAGAACGACCTCGTCCGAGACCGTCTCGCCAAAATTACTGGCCAGCGACCAGCTATCCGAGGCGCCAAGAAATCTGTCGCCTCTTTCAAGGTACGACAGGGTGATCCTATCGGCGTCATGGTGACTCTCCGTGGCGAGCGCATGATCAAGTTCTTGGATAAACTCATCAACATTGCCATCCCTCGCATGAAGGACTTTCGTGGTCTCGAGCGCAACAGCGTGGACGAAATGGGCAACTACACTTTCGGTATTAAAGAGCACTCTATCTTTACTGAAGCAGCCGAAGAAGATTTGAAGGATGTCTTTAGCCTCGCCGTGACTGTGGTCACTACCGCGCACAGCAAAAAAGAAGCGCAGACCTTCCTTGAGCTCATCGGTGTTCCATTTAAAAAAGTAACAGCATAACTTTCTGTTTTCTTAAGCACTGAGTCGCAAAAGTCCCGTCTCTGGGGCTTTTGTCATTCGGCCCTCTCTCGTGTATCATGAGCGTACTATGAACCCAAAGAATATCCGTAATTTCAGCATTATTGCCCATATCGACCACGGAAAATCCACCCTTGCGGACCGGATGCTTGAGATCACTGGCACCATCGAAAAACGCAAAATGAAGGACCAGGTGCTGGACTCTATGGACCTCGAGCGCGAGCGTGGTATCACCATCAAGATGCAGCCAGTACGAATGGAGTACTCTCACGGGGGGGAGAAGTACATTTTGAATCTCATCGACACTCCTGGGCACATCGACTTCTCCTATGAGGTTTCTCGCGCTCTCAAGGCCGTAGAAGGCTCTATACTCCTCGTAGATGCGACCCAAGGGGTGCAGGCGCAAACACTCACCACTCTTCGTATGGCACGCGACCTCGGCGCGGTGATTATTCCCGTCGTATCAAAAGTAGACTCGCCACTCGCGCGAGTGGAAGAGGTGAAAGAAGAGCTTGCGGAGCTTCTCCAAGTGCCTGTGGAAAGCGTACTCGGAGTATCGGGGCGGACTGGAGATGGGGTGGCCGAGCTTTTGGCGGCAGTCATCGAGCGGGTGCCAGCTCCAGAAATTTCAAACTCATCTTCGGCACGCGCGCTTATTTTCGACTTTGGATATTCAAATCATCGTGGGGTCGTGGTGTACGTGCGCGTCTTCGATGGAAGTATAGAAAAGGGAGACTCACTCCTCTTTGTTGCCGCAGACAAAAAATTCCAAGCCATCGAAATAGGGATCTTTCACCCCGCTGAAGTATCTATGCCGGAGCTCTCTCAGGGTGAAATCGGATACATTGTTACGGGTGTGAAAGAGCCAGGTATCGCGTCGGTGGGAGATACCATCACCTCTACACGCCAGCCACTCGAGGCCCTCCCGGGCTACCAGCTCGCCATGCCGGTGGTGTGGGCATCGGTCTACCCCGAAAGCCAAGACGACTTCATGCTCTTAAAGCAGGCACTCTTTCGACTCAAGCTTTCTGACGCCTCTCTCTCTTTTGAGGAAGAATCTTCCGGGACGCTCGGACGCGGATTTCGATGCGGATTCTTGGGAATGCTCCACCTCGAAATTATTATTGAGCGGCTCAAGCGTGAATTTAAACTCACGCTCATTGTCGCCTCACCGACCATCACGTACGAAGCAGAATTTCCAAACGGAGAACGAAAGAAAATTTACTCGCCGTCACTTTTTCCAGACCATGGTTCGTACACTGCCGTTTACGAACCATGGGTGGCTGTTAAAATTATCACCCCACCAAAGTATGCTGGGGAAGTGCTTTCTATTCTCCACGAACATGAAGCCGAGATGGGCGGCTCAGAAATGTTTGGTGATAATCGCACCTCACTCGATATTAAAATGCCACTTCGCGAGCTCATGCGTAATTTTTTCGACCGCTTGAAGAGCATCACTTCGGGGTATGCCTCGCTCTCTTACGAGCTCGAAGACATGCGACTCGCTGATGTGGCACGCCTCGACATCCTTGTGGCAGGAGAGCTTTTCCCCGCATTCACACGTGTCGTCGCCCGCCGGCGAGTGGAAGAGGAAGCTGAAGAAGCCGTCGAGAAGCTTCGTGGCGTCCTCCCTCGCCAACTCTTCGCGGTAAAGATCCAGGCTCAAGCTCTGGGCCGCATCATCGCCAGCCGCGAGCTCTCTGCTCTCCGAAAAGACGTGACAGGATACCTGTACGGAGGCGACATTACCCGAAAGATGAAACTCCTCGAAAAACAAAAGAAGGGAAAGAAACGCATGAAAGCGACCGGGAAGGTCAACATCCCACACGAAGTCTTTTTGAAAATGGTGAAAGGCTAGAAAAAGATCGGCATGTAGAGAAGGAGCATCGAAACAATCACGAAGACGCTCAAGGCGACCCATGCAGTGTGAATATATTTCTTTCCTTTTTTGCTCCAGAGCATATGTTGTTGTATCATACCATAAAGGCTCTACGAATCAATGCGTGAATTTCAAGGAAAAAAGAATACTCGTCGGCGGCTCTACTCCCGCCCAGTTTTGCTCATCCTGGTGCTTTTTCTTGCTGTCCTTCTTCACGGGGTGTGGGGAGCGTACCAAAAAATGGAATTTGCAAAGAAAAAAGCAGACGAAGCCACACGAGATTTACAAAGCCTTCAAGCGCGGGCCGGGGTGCTCTCTGCACAGGTGACACGCGACAATACTCCCCAGGGAAAAGAAGAAGAGCTCCGAGAGAAATTTATGGTGGGGGAGCCGGGCGAAGGAGTCATCTTCCTCGTCGATCCGCGTGAGGCGACAAGCACCGACGACGCGACGAAAAAGAAAAGTCTTTGGACTAGATTTCTTGAACTTTTTTAGTAGAATAACAGTGCGAGCGGGATTAGTTTAGTGGCATGACATCTGCTTCCCAAGCAGAGGACGCGAGTTCGATTCTCGCATCCCGCACCAAATCTAAAATGTCTTCAGAGGTTTTGACTGGATTATTTGATCCACCTCTTCATAGCCCGTAGGGAAGGCGAAATTGTATCGCGCGGGGAGAGCGAAAACATATTTTGTATTGCGCCCCATTTCGCTCGGCCCAATCGGAGCGGCACCGATATGGAATTCATCTTTTTGGAGGGAACTCCACTGGTCGAGAGTAAAGACCATTATGGGAATGTCTTGATAGCTACCCGCCCCACTCCACTTTGGGTTGTGAATAGAAAGCACGGGCCCCGTGGCAAACGCCACTTCGCCAAGCTGGTCATTTGCGGCATTGCCTGTCCACTTATCAGTGCTTACTGTGTAGCCTTCCCACGTCTTCGGAAGAGTTACCGCAAAACCATACTGCACGTTTCGATATTCGATGCTCGATGAAGTCGGGGTAGGGAGCGGGGGAGCCTGGTCAACCGTTTGGTCTGGAGGAAGTGCCTCTTTTCCCATTAAAAAATATCCTGCGGTGATAATTAGAATAACGACAACAATCCCTACGATTATTTTTTTGTTCATAACGGAAACGGTGGGATTTGAACCCACGGTGGGGTTACCCCCACGCCGCATTTCGAGTGCGGTGCCTTCGACCACTCAGCCACGTTTCCAGCCCCCTCAATTTACCATATTCAAAGCTTCCAGAGAAGGAGCTGCGATTCACCATTTATACAAGCCTCATTATCAAAATTCTTGTTAATCATCTCTTGTTCTGATGCCGGAGGGATGATGTTATTATTACTGTAGTCACCTTGCACTCCTGCATATATTCCCGCGGTGACGATACATCCAGAGCGACTCATGTCTACGGCCCAATAATTGTAGTCGTACCTTCCACCCCACGGGGTCACTTTCGGCCAGGGGAGATACGGGCCACGCCATCGCGCCGCCACGATATCCTGCCAGTCTGTTGGACAGTGCGAGCAATCTGTCCCGGAAAAATCGTACGGTGCGGGCACAGTCGCTCCGGCATCGATGTCTGGATTCCAGGGGAGAGATCGCTCAAACCCAGGGTCCCAGCCGCGACTCACGTCAGGAGGATAAAACCCCATGTCATCGAAATAGAGCTCGGCAGCTTTTGTCATCTCTTTTTGTGTTAATCCAGCCTTTGTGACAAGAGCCTTCTGGCGAGCACTTGTTACACTCGCGTATACCACAGTAGAGAGGAGGGCGATAATGCTCATCACCACCAAGAGCTCCATGAGAGTAAAGGCTCGCACCTTCTTTTCTAAAGATGCCCAACCTTTGCGGGTAAATAATGCGCGAAGATGTGCGGAGAAATCCGACATGAATTTATTATACCAGATTCTTTGATTTTTCTGGAAAAAGTGATATATTTCTTGTGTCAGCAGGCCCTATCGTCTATCGGTTAGGACACAAGCTTTTCAAGCTTGGAAGCGGGGTTCGACTCCCCGTAGGGTCACAAAACGAAGCTTATGTACATAAAAGCCAAGGTCACTGCCGACGCAAAGAAGGAAGTCCTCGGGCAGGTAGCCCCAGATCACTTTAAAATCTCTGTGCGCGAGCCAGCCAAGCAAAACCTCGCCAATACCCGGGTCATAGATTTACTCGCTGGGCATTTTTCTATACCTCGCGGAAAAGTACGACTCATCTCAGGGCACCACTCGCCGTCGAAACTCTTTTCAGTGGATATTGAAAAAAAATGACATGAGGAGTAGTATGGAAGTATGAACATCACTATTAAAACAACAAATATAGATTTGACAGAAGCAATAAAATCTTATGTTGAAAAACGTCTCGGCGCTTTTACAAAACACAATCCGAGCGTAAGTGAAGATGACCGGGCGGAGGTGGAAGTGGGGAAGACCACCGAACATCATCACTCGGGAGAAATATTCCGAGCCGAAACAGTACTCCACATGAATGGCAAAAAAATTGTTGCCACTTCAGAAAAAGAAGATCTTTACGCCGCTATCGACGAGATGAAAGACAAGCTTGAGAGGGAAGTGCGCGGAGGGAAAGAAAAGAAACGAACACTTTGGAAACGAGGTGCTGGTACGATAAAGAAAATTTTACGAAGACCTTAACGAGTTCCATGAACCCCACGCCTCAAACCTCTCGCCTTCAAGAATTTCTTGAACCACTTTTCAAAAAACTTGAACATCGCGAAGTAATGATTTGGATTGCCTTTTTCTTTTTTTCATTTTCTTCTGTCGGTTTTATTCTCCACTACATCTACTCGTTTGAGGATGAGACCGATCGATACAGCGAAGCCCTTACCTCCTCGGGGAAGTACCATGCTGAATATGGCGACCTCCTCGAAGAGGCTACCGCATCCCCCGAGAAAAATCTTCAAAAGACATCTCCTTCTTCCCCTCAGGCACAACACGAAGGAGTCTGAACTCACCCTCGCGAATTTCTGCGTCTGTAATACGCACACGAATACGTTTTTCTGCTGACGTATAAAAGAAATAAGCTCCGGGCCAAACATCAAATGCTCGGATTTTTCGAAGATTCTCGAGCGGGTCAGAAGCGAGATCAATCAGCCCATCTTCTTTTGTGATTTTCTTACAGAAAGTTGCGTGCGTATGATCTTGTGGCGCGGGAGTAATCTTTCCAGAAATCCACTCAGGAATGACCTCGGCCAAAAGCTCGCCACCAAAGTGTGCCAGGTCACTTTCAAGCTCTGAGCCTCGCGGAGGATTGCTTGTGAAATCTTTTATCACTCGCTCTCTCTGTGCCACGATGGGCCCATGATCCATCTCTTCATCTATCTGCATAATCGTCACTCCAGTTTTCTCTTCACTCAAAATCGCAGACTGCACCGGCGAAGCTCCACGAAGACGGGGCAGCAGAGATGGGTGCACGTTGAGTGTGCCATGCTCTGAAAAATCGAGAACATTTTTGGGAATTATTTTTCCATACGCAGCGACGACAAAAAGGTCCCAGTTTTGTTTTTTTAATTCGTTTAGAAATTCTTCATTCAATTTTTCCGGCTGAAGTATTGAGATCTTTCGCGCTTCTGCCCACACCTTCACCGGCGGCGGGGTGAGTGTGAGTCCTCGTCCCTGGGGTTTGTCGGGAGCGGTGATTACCAAAGAAGGAAGAAGATTTTTTTTCTCAAGCTCCTCAAGCACACCCACAGCAAAATCCGGAGTACCGAAGAAAACGAATTGTATTTTATTTTCACTCATTATTTTTTTACCTTCACTGTCTTTACTTTTTCTGGAGGCAAGTCTTCTATGTCGATAGCGGTATCAACAAACAGCACGCCGTTTAAGTGATCTGTCTCGTGCTGGAATACTTGAGCGAGGAGACCTGAGCCACCCATTTCAAAAAGCTTTCCTGTCTCATCATAGGCTCGTACCCGCGCTTTTTCTGCACGAGACACTTTTCCGTAAAGCCATCGCACAGAGAGACAGCCTTCGGGCATGTATTTCCTCTTTTTCGAAATTTTTAAAATTTCCGGGTTGATGAACACCATGTCAGAGTACTTTTCTTTCCCCTTTTTCTTTCCCGCCTGCATCTCGAGCTCGAGCTCCTCTTCGTTCTCGATTCCATCTTTTATTGCAAAGAGTCGGCGAGAAACGACAAAGATACGATAGGGAGCACCAATCTGGGGAGCAGCAATAGCCACGCCATCGCCCTGCTCTACGAGAGCTTGGCGCATCTTCTTGACTATTTCCTTAATCTTTGGTTTACTGATGTCAGACAAAGGAACGTCTTTGGCAATGCCGCGAAGGACCGGATTTTCTTTTTGGACTATACTAATCATACAGATGATTGTATGGGAAAATCACAGAAATGTGAAGCTTGAGGAGCACATTATGCATGACAGCAAACTACACGATGGCGAACTAGTAGGCGAGGAAACTCGCAAAAAGGGAAAGCGGAGGGGTGTGGAAATTATCCTCCCACCACGGAGAATTATCTCCGCAGACACCCCGGAGGATGACGACCCCCCGCCAGCACCACGTCACAACTACCAAGAAGACTGAGGCCCCTGACCATGAACGCACTAACAGACGAATGCAATTACGGGAATCCTGACTTCAATACTCTGGTAGCCACCGGTGGTGGCAGTACTGAGCCTCCACATGAAGTTCCCGGCACCGACAGCACATACACCCCCGAAGATGGCGAGGACGATGGGGGAGTCGAAAGCTGGGTGGAGTTCAAAAGAAACCGAGGCTCTCGGGAACAGAACCCTTCAGAAGTTCAAGACGAAGGGGAAGCATTACTCCAAGGACAAGGATTTGTTGTATTTCATGATGTTGTGCAGACACTCGCACGACACGCCACATCTTGAGGTAATCCAGCAGGGAAGGAAGGGTGCTCGGGGAGGAGAAATCCTCCCCACTTTTATTTTATACGAACGTCGCACAATGTATCTTTTACGACATTAGGCTGTAGAAGAAATGCCGGGGGCTAGACCGGCACGATAAGTCCTTTGATATGCTTCCAGACTATATCTACCCAAATATTATTCCATAGATATGAAAGTACTGGCGAGAAATAATTCTTGAAGAGCGAAATAATCATATCCTTCCCTGCAACGAAGAAATTTTTTATTTCTGCATGCGAATCAATAAATCCTCGAACATCGATTTTAAAATACCACATGAGCCCGGAAAAAATTATAAACAAACCAATGAGGCTCAAAAATCCGCCATTTCGGCTTTTACGATAATCCCTCTTGTGTTTGTAATAAGACATTTTGATTGGCTTCCCAAATTACTACAATTACAAATATGCTTCTGGGTCCAAGTAGGCATTCACCGGCGCAATCGGGATCACAGCATTCTTGCAGTAACGACTATTTGAGTATTTCATAATCTCGACAGCGTCTGAAGCGTAGACTCCAAAGTGCAGATGCGGACCAGTAGCGTAGCCCGTCTTACCACTGTAACCAATAAGATCACCGCGAGCGACCTGTTGGCCAGCCGCTGCTTTTATAATATCAAGATGGGCGTAGAGTGTCGAAAGTCCATTTGGGTGCTTTATGAGAACCCACTTTCCATATGAAAAACATCCGGAAACTTCATCGGTGTTGCCTGTTGCTGTGATCGTGCCATCCGCAGCAGAATATACTTTTGTCCCGCGCGGTGCCGCAAGGTCGAGGCCGTTGTGAGTCCCCGACACATAGAGCCGCACCGAGTCTGCGGTGCGCCCAAAACGTTGAGTGACCTTCATATCATCAAGCGGAGCAGAAAGAACATGCGAGCCGGGTGTAGGAAAACTTTTCGGGTCGACTTGCTGTTTTATCTGTGCAGCAAAATCTTCAAGCTCTTTTTCAAAGAGTTTCTTTCGAGCTTCAGCATCGGCAAGTACTTTTTTATAGTTTGATTCTTTGTTCTTCGTTTCGACGAGAAGAGAATTTTGAGATTTCTTTTCCTCGTCCAGGATAGATTTTTGGTCAGCGAGTTGCGCTTCGAGAGAACGCAACTTTTGCTGTTCTTTCTCAAGGTCGCTTTTCTTTGCAAACATCTTCTCTTTTGCTATATGAAGCTGCTCAATTTGAGTATGAATTTCACGATTTATATTCTGAAAATCACCGATCTCGGCGAGCGCATCGGAGATATTATCGTGAGCAAATATGATCTCTGCAAAAGACCGGCTCCCAGCTTCGTCCATACTGCGCAAAATACCCGCCACTTCAGCGCGCTCTCTCTCAATTTCCTTTTCGGAAGCGCTAATGTCGACATTAGTCTGCGCAATATTGGACTGCGCATCTTCTGCTTTTGTACTTGTAAGATTAATTTCTGCCCCCAGCTTTCGGCGGTTGAGATCGATGGTTTGTATGGCACTTTTAAGAGAACTCGAGGTTTCCTGAGTCTTGGAAAGCTCTGCTTTGTATGCCGCAATTTCTTTTTCAATCTGCTCGATGTCTAAGCTTCTTTGAGATATCTTTTGCTGAAGATCGTCTGCCGGGGCGGCAAACACCAAAGGCGCGGCAAAGACAACCAAAATCGCACCCATAAGAAGATAATAAAGAGACTTTTGTGACATAGGACTAGGAATCTAAACTTAAGACGGCGAGGGCTTTTTCAAGGCGGCGAAGAGTGACATCTTTACCAATAACAGAGGCAACAGTGAAAGGGTCGGGAGATTTGTCGCGACCGGTGAGAGAGTAGCGCATGGGCCAGAGAACATTCCCGCGTCCCTCAGTGGTGGCATAGTCCCAGAGAGCACTCTTGGTTGCCTCCGCTGTGAAACTTGCTGCTTCTGGAGGGATATTTGACAATGTTTCTATTACGTGTTTTAAATGCCTTTTTGAGTTATCCACACCCCCCCCTTCAGGAGATGCTTTTTGCGGTAAAATCTTTGTTCTGTCAAGCTTGGGATCTTCGAAAAAATATTCTACCTCTCCATCAGCAGCAAGATTGACTACATCTCCAAACGTATGAATCCGCTCCATCAGCACTGGCACTGCCCGCTGAAAGACTTCCCTTTCTTTCTTTGCGAGTTCTTTTATATGGGGTGGCAGGAACATCTCAATCCCCTCTTCCCTCTCCTCCAACGAGAGTTTTAAGAGATGTTCACGATTAAACCAATTGAGTTTTTCTTTATCAAAAATTGCTCCACCTTTTTGAATTTTTTCGAGAGAAAATTGCTGGGCAATTTCATCGGAAGAAAAAACTTCTTGTTCACTCCCTGGATTCCAGCCGAGGAGGGCGAGGTAGTTGATGAGGGCTTCTGAAAGGTATCCTTCATTTCTATACTCAGTAAGAGCTACCGCCCCATGCCGCTTGGAAAGTTTCGTACGATCGGGAGCGAGAATAAGCGGGATATGTGCATACTCTGGTCGTGGTGCACCGAGAGCCTCCTGAATGAGAATTTGCCGCGGTGTGTTGGAGATATGGTCTTCCCCGCGGATGATGTGCGTCACGTTCATTTCGAAATCATCTACCACAACAGCAAAGTGATAGAGTGGACTTTCTAAATCTTTCGCAATAACAAAATCTCCGAGCTCGGTAGTATCAAACTCGATGTCGCCTCGAATGATGTCGAGAAAAATAATTTTCTTTCCGGGATTCCTGAAACGAATCACTTCCGATCTTTTTTCTTTTCCATCCCCTTCTTCATCTGTCTTTTCTTCTTTCGAAACATAAGCCACGTCAGAAGAAAGAAGGTGCTCGAGATGTTTTTTATATACCTCTCCCCTCTCCGACTGCCGGTAGAACTCATCAAAAGAAATACCAAGCCACTTGAGGCCTTCGAGAATATTTTCTTCGTATTCTTTTTTTGATCGCTCTTTGTCTGTATCTTCAATACGGAGAATAAACTTGCCGCCAAAGTGGCGAGCAAAGAGTGCGTTAAAAAGCCCCGTGCGGGCGGTGCCGATGTGAAGATTGCCTGTAGGAGAAGGGGCCAGGCGGACGATAATAGGTTTATTGTTCGTGTTCATAAGCAATGCGTAATAATTCTTTTGCAATCTTCTCTGCGGCGGTGGTATTGTGCTCACCAAATTTTTTTGCCGCCGTTTCCATCTTTACTCGCATGTCTTTGTGATCCAAGATGCGATCTACTTCTGCGGCGAGAAGACGCGGGGTAAGATTGGCCTCCTCCACGACGAGAGCCGCGCCGGCACGTGAGTAGTGATAGGCATTTTTTGTTTGTGGATTCCCCTGCCCTTTTGTAAGTGGAATGAGAATAGATGCCTTACCCCAAGAGGCGATTTCAAAAATAGTGGATCCCGCGCGTGAGATTACGAGGCTCGCACTGCCAGCCGCCATGCGCATAGCGAGATCATTGAGGTAGGCGTACATCTTGTACCTTCCACGAAATTCTTGAGGGACTTCCTCGAGCACTCCTTCGAGCCGGGCTTCGATGTCCTTTTTATTCTTCTCGCCAACCTGATGAACCACTTGGTATTTTTGAAGAAGTACTGGGAGTGCATCCAAAATCGCTTCGTTGATGACCTGCGCGCCCTGTGAACCTCCGAGTACGAGCAAAATCGGAAGGCCTTCTTCGAGTCCGAGAAATTTTGCACCACCTTGCGAGACTGGGATAAGAATGTCCGCGCGAATGGGATTCCCGGTGACAACTGTTTTTTTCTCGGGAAAAAGTTTTGCAGCATCAGGAAATGAGACAGCTACTGCTCGAGCAAATTTCGCAGACCAAAGATTGACCCGCCCCGGGATAGCGTCTGACTCGTGAATGACCACTGGAATCTTGAAGAGCCGTGCGGCAAAGAGTGTGGGGAAACTCGCGAATCCCCCCTTGCTGAAAACCACGTCGGGGAAAATTTTGTACATCACCAGAATACCGCGCAAGGCTCCGAAAGCCGTCTTGAAGATGTCGGTAAAATTTTCAAGAGAGAAATACCGCCGAAGCTTTCCTGTCGGTATCTCTACATACTGTACATTGTGTTCAAAGAGTACTCGTTTGTCGTACGGAGAAGCTGAGATGAAATACAGGTCTGCGGGAAGCAGGCGTTTCTCTTCTTCAATCTTGTGGAGGGCCTCAATAACAGCAACAATGGGGTAAAAATGCCCGCCAGTTCCGCCGCCAGTAAATACAATCTTCATAAGGCTATTTTACTCTTTTTACAGCTTTATGCCAAGAAAAATACTAGGCGCGCATGTGTTTTGACACCGAAAGCACCACACCCACTTCAGCAAGGACAGTAAAGAGGGCGGTGCCTCCATGAGAGATAAAGAGCAAGGGCACACCCGTCAGCGGAAAGAGGGCGAGCATTGATGCCACGTTGATGAAAGACTGGGTGATGACGAGAAAGACAATACCGATGACGAGGAGCCTCCCAAAGGAATCCCCACTCCGACTGGCAATGTAGAGCCCACGCCAAGCGAAAAGTAGAAGCAAGATGATAATGGTCGCTGCCCCAATGAATCCAAATTCCTCAGAAGCCACGGCAAAAATAGCGTCGTTTGTCGGCTCCGGAAGATAGTTAAACTTCTGAATACTCTGTCCGAAACCCCTGCCAAAAAGTCCACCTGAGCCAATGGCAATAAGTGATTGCTGTATTTGATATCCCGAGCCGAGACTATCTCGCTCTGGATGGAGAAAAGTCGTCACACGATCTTTTAAATACGGCTTAAACATTGCGAGCACGCCTACAGCAAGGAGCCCAACGAGAAGCAGAAGTCCGATGTGGCGCATCTTTGCACCCGCGGCAAAAAACATAACCAGTGCGGTTATAGCAAGGATTCCAAAGGTTCCTGTGTCTGGCTCAAGAAGAATAAGTACTCCTGAAATACCGAGCATTACAAGGAGCGGCAAAAGTCCCCTTTGCCACGTGGCCACTTTTTCTTTCACCGAAGAAAGCCATGCCGCAAAAAAACACACGAAAGCGAACTTCAGAAATTCTGTCGGCTGGAAAGAGATAAACTTGAGATCAATCCAACGTCGAGCACCGCCATGCTCCATCCCGATACCGGGGACAAAAACAAGCACCATAAGAACGAGTGCACCAATAAAAAGAAAAGGAGAAAGCGGGCGCCATATTTTGTAGTCGAGAGAAAGCGTAATGGCCAGTGCGCAGAAGCCGAAGAAAAGTCCGAAAATGACTTGATTCCAAAAAACATCCGTAAACTCCGCGCCATTCGTACGAGCAAGAAGGCCCAGAGAAGCCGAAGTGAAAATGAAAAATCCACCCAAGGTAAGGGCGAGAACAATCCAGAAAAAAAATTTATCTGCTTTTTTGGCCATATTTTAAAAAAACAACCCCTATGAGTTCACAAAAAGAATACTTACCGGTGGGTTGCTGGTATTACTACTTGCCTATCAGCGATACCACCACTCCTATAATAGCAAAAATTGCGGAGATGACCCAATAGCGCATGGTGATTTTGTACGCCGGCCAACCGATAGCTTCGAAGTGATGATGGATTGGGGCTACGAGAAAAACTTTTTTTCCGTTTCGAAACTTTTTAGAAGTAATTTGTATTACGTTTGAGAGGAGGGTAACGAAAAGCGGGAAAGCAATAATAGGAAGCGTGAGGACTCCCCTCCCTTCACCATGCACATCCGTGAGGAAAGCTACGACGGCCAGTGTGATGGTAAGACCCATCGTGCCCGTCTCCGACATGTAAAATCTCGCGGGCGGAATATTGAACCATAAAAATGCGAGGATGCCGCCGACGACGACTGCGCAAAAAGCGGCGAGGTTGATTTGAGATTGAGAGAGAGCGATGACAGAGTAGGCAAAGAACGCGGAAGCAAAAACACCACCCGCGAGGCCGTCGAGACCATCAATGACTCCACTGGCGTACACCGCGAGGGTAACAAGGATAAAAAATGGAATAAAAAACCATCCGAGATTTATCATACCATCGAAAGGTATAGCCACTTGTGACACCTCGAGCTTGGAATAAAACCACCACGCCCCCACGCAGCCAATAAGGAATACCACAAAGAGACGTTTTTTGAGCGAGAGACCCCCGGCCACATGACCACCCGTACCGCGGACATCAAGAAAGTCATCAATCAGGCCTATCAGAGATCCGGCAACAAGCGTAAAGAGTGGCAGCCATGTTTGATTTCGAGAAAGGAAGTTGAGCTTCTGCATTGCTTCTGTAGGAAAAAGTTTGGCAATGGCCCAGATAATAGCAATAGTTATAAGTACACTGGCCCAAATAATTATACCCCCCATTTTCGGAGTCCCCACCTCTTTGTCTTTATGAAGAGAGTTAAAGATCGGCGTATCTGTACCATCCATTGCTTTTTTTCCAGCGACCTTCTTCCACACTTTGTACTTGTACAAGTAATGCGTCAAAATTGGCGTCAATGCAATGCCGACGAAGAAAGCGACGGTGGACGGAATAAATATTTTGAGGATATCATTAATGGGCATGGCAGTGAGAATATCAGATTATAAGCCCGGTATTTTTTCGCACTTCTTGCATTTTTGCTCGAGCACGCACTCCGGCCACTTCCCCACCCTTCTGTAAAATTTCTTGCACAAGGTTTGGATTTGATTCGAATTCTTTTCTTTTTTCACGAAGCGGTGCGATGAAGCGCATAATATTTTCAACCAGAATATCTTTTGATTCTTTGTACCCCATGCCTGCTTCCCCATCTGCTTTTCTGTATCTCTTCTCTATGCTTTTGATTTCTTCATCCGAAGCAAAAAGTTTATGGAGTGCAAAGACATTGTCTGACTCCACATCCTTCGGCTCATCCACTCCTTTCGAATCGGTCGGGATGCTCATTACCGCTTTTTTAATTTCTTCATCTGTTGCAAAAAGCGGTATGGTGTTGCCATAGCTCTTGCTCATTTTCCGCCCATCCGTCCCTGGCACGGTCCCCACCCCCTCTCGGATAATCGGCTCAGGAAGATGAAATGTTTCGCCAAAAGTAAGATTGAATTTCTCAGCCGTGTCGCGAGCAATCTCTACATGCTGTTTTTGGTCTTGCCCCACTGGCACCACATCGGCATCTTGGATCAAAATATCTGCCGCCATGAGAAGCGGGTAATCAAACGTGCCCACGCTGATGTCTTTGTTCTTCGCCTCGGCATCTTTAAATGCATGTGCGCGCATAAGAAACGGCATCGTGGTGATGCAGTTGAAAATCCACCCAAGCTCCGTGATTTCTGGAATGCTCGACTGGAGAAAGATTGTGGCCTTCTCCGGATCAAGCCCGACCGCGAGGTAGTCGAGGACAATGTTGTGAATACTTTCGGAAAGCGCACGCGCATCGTGAAGGGTGGTGAGTGCATGAAGATCCGCCACAAAAATAAAACTCTGGTAGGAGTCTTGATACTCTACTGCCTGCTTCATCATCCCGAAATAGTTGCCGATATGGGGAGCGCCGGTCGGCTTCATCGCAGTAACAAGAATTTTTTGAGCTTGTGACATAAGGGTATGGTACCAGAAAATGGCACGGCTGTACAACGCGGTTTGTTTATTTCTTCAAAGCCTTTTTGAGATATTTTCCCGTGTAGGATTTCGGATTATTCGCCACTTCTTCGGGTGTACCCTTTGCCACAATTTTACCACCGCCCACTCCCCCTTCTGGTCCGATGTCGATGAGATAGTCCGCACTTTTTATGATATCCATATTGTGCTCGATCAAAACCACTGCATTGCCTTTGTCGACGAGCTTCTGCAAAATCTCGATGAGCTTGCGTACGTCTTCATAGTGGAGCCCCACTGTCGGCTCGTCTAAAAGGTAGATAGTCTTCTGCAGGTGCGGGCGATACAGCTCGGAAGAAATTTTTACACGTTGAGCCTCGCCGCCGGAAAGTGTGGTGGCACTCTGCCCGAGCTCGAGATACCCGAGCCCTACTTCTTCGAGCGTGCGGAGGCGGTCGGAAATCGCGGGAATGTCTTCCCAAAATTTCACCGCTTCTTCGATGGTCATACGGAGCACTTCGTAAATATTTTTCTTTTTGTATTTTACTTCGAGTGTTTCTTTTTCAAATCGCTTTCCTTCGCACACATCGCACATCACATACACCGTGGGGAGAAAGTGCATCTCCACGGCGATCTCACCGTTGCCCTGGCAGGCTTCGCACCGCCCGCCTTTCACGTTGAAAGAAAATCGCGAAGGCTTCCATCCGCGGCGCTTGGCCTCTGAAGTTTCTGCAAACATCTCCCGAATAAATGTGAACGCGCCCGTGTACGTGGCAGGATTTGATCGCGGAGTGCGGCCTATAGGAGATTGGTCGATAAGTATCGTGCGGCCCAGATATTCCGTCCCCGTAAATGATGCACAGTTGAAGACTTGATTTGAGCGGTAACGGCGATCGAAACGCGCCTGCAGATTTTTGTGTAAAATTTCGTAGAGGAAGGAAGACTTGCCCGAGCCCGAGACGCCCGTGACGACGACAAACTTTCCGAGTGGAAGATCAACATCCATATTTTGAATATTGAAAACGCGACCACCGCGGACCTTGATGTAGCCCTTCTCTTTCGTGCGGCGCTCTGGTGGCGGTTCGATCTGCTTCTCGCCCCGGAGGTACGCGAGGGTGAGCGAGCCGGAGTCGTTTTTCTTTGCGGTAAGAAGTGGGTCGAGCCAATCAGCCACCACCACTTTCCCACCGTGAGTCCCCGCCCCCGGGCCAATGTCGATAATATAATCCGAAGAATAGATGGTGTCTTCATCGTGCTCGACGACGATGATCGTGTTGCCCATGTCGCGGAGGTTTTGAAGAGTCTTGATGAGGCGGTCGTTGTCGCGCGAATGGAGACCGATGGTAGGCTCATCGAGCACATACAAAGTCCCTACGAGCCGCGAGCCGAGTTGTGACGCAAGACGGATCCGCTGAGCCTCACCACCAGAAAGTGTGTGGGCGCGGCGATCAAGTGATATGTACTCAATACCCACATCGATCATAAATTTCAGCCGGTCTTTGATTTCTTTTGTCACCACTTCAGAAATTTTCTTTTCCTTTGGGGTCAGGGGAAGTTTCTCGAAAAAGTCGTACGCATCGCCGATAGACATCGCGGCAAGCTCGACGATATTTTTCTTCGCACCTAAAAATACATGCAGTGCCTCGGGGCGAAGCCGGGCGCCATGGCATGTCTCACACGGATCATCACCGAAGAGGTGTCGCGTACCGAGGCCATTACAGTCCGGGCAGGCACCGTAGGGTGAGTTGAAGCTAAAGAGTCTGGGCTCGATTTCCGGATAGGAAAAACCATCATTCGGGCAGGAAAACTTGGCGGAAAGAAGCGTTTCTTCACCAGAAATATTCACCAGCACCAAACCATTGCTCTCTACCACCGCGCGCTCCACCGCCTCGGCGAGACGCTCACGAGATTCTTTTACATTCTGTTCAAACTCATGCACGCCGATTTCATCGATAAGAAGCTCGATGTTGTGCTTCTTATTTTTATCGAGAAGAATTTGCTCTCGAAGTTTTTTCACCGAGCCATCTACTCGCGCTTTCTGATACCCTTTGCCAAGAGCGTCATACAAAAGCTGGTAGTACTCCCCTTTTCTGCCGCGCACGACTGGCGCATAAATTTCTACCGGCGCAGAGCTCACCGTGACACCCATCACTTTTTTTTCTGCTTTCTTATCCTCTTTCTTTGCATCTTTTTTGCTGGCTTCTTTTCCAACATTTTTTATTTTCTCCAAAATAAATTCCAAAATTTCTTCGTTGGAAAGTTTTTTAATTTCTTCGCCGCACTCGAGACAATGTGGCCGCCCGATGCGCGCATACAAAACTCTCAAGTAGTCATAAATCTCGGTGATAGTAGCCACCGTAGAGCGCGGATTGTTGCTCCGGCTTTTTTGGTCGATAGAAATGGCAGGCGAAAGCCCCGAGATTTCATCTACATCCGGCTTCTGCATCTGGCGGATAAATTGACGAGCATACGAAGAGAGCGACTCCACGTACCTCCGCTGACCTTCTGCAAAAATCGTATCAAAGGCGAGCGAAGACTTCCCCGAGCCCGAAAGCCCGGTAATCACCACCATCTTGTCGCGTGGCATCTCAACCGTAATATTCTTGAGATTGTGAGTGCGTGCACCGCGGACGACGATAGTGTTTTGCTTGCCTGGTATAGGTTTTTTCTCTTTCATTCTCCACTATCTTACCCTTTTCAAGGCTTTGAAACAAATTTGACAAATAGTAAAAATGGTTTATTTATTCTTGCCCTTGGTGAAAGTTTTTAAGTCAGCCAAGACATCATCCGCATGGGTCGCCGGCTTTACGTTTTGGTAGTGCTTGACCACCTTGCCCGCCTCATCGATGAGAAAGCTTTCGCGCACAATGCCCATGTATTTCTTTCCATACATCGATTTTTCGCGCCAGACGGCATACTTTTCTACAACTTCTTTTTTCACATCAGAGAGGAGGGTGAAATTGAGCGACTCTTTTTCACAAAATTTCTTGTGCGATGGCACACTGTCTATAGAGATGCCAAAGATGACCGTGTTGAGTTTCTTGAATTCTTTTTCTTTGTCGCGGAAAAGCTGCGCCTCGAGAGTACAGCCACTCGTCATATCTTTCGGATAAAAATACAAAACAACTTTCTTGCCGAGATAATCTTTCAGGGCCTGCATTGTGCCATCCTGATCTGGAAGTTTAAAAGCTGGTGCTTTTTTGCCCGTGAAGTCCTTCGGTGGAGGAATTTTTTTATTTTCTAACATGTTACTCAAGCGTTGCTTTTATTTTCTCCGCGAGTTCCGAAGATTTCACGCGCTCTTGCTTCCCAGTATCGCGATCACGGAGGGTGACAGTGTCGTCTTCAAGTGTCTGAAAATCTACGGTGATGCAATACGGCGTGCCGATTTCGTCTTGGCGACGATAGCGCTTGCCCACATTGCCATTGTCGTCCCACGCCACCTGCGGAATTTGTTTCTTGAGTGTAGAGTAGATCCCTCGTGCTTTTTCGACGAGCTCGGGCTTGTTGCGGAGGAGCGGGAACACGGCGGCTTTCACCGGCGCAATACGCGGCGAGAATTTCAAGAACACTCGCTTCTCCCCTTCCCCGCCTGCCTGCGCAGACAGGCTCATCTCGTCTTCGGTATATGCCTCGGCGAGGACAGCGAGAAGTGTGCGGCCCACTCCGAGTGACGGCTCGATGACGTGCGGAAGGAAACGCTCTTTCGTCTCTTCGTCGAAATATTCGAGGTTGACCTTGCTGGCATCCTGGTGGCTCTTCAAGTCGAAGTCGGTGCGATACGCGAGGCCGTACAACTCTTTGCGCCCGAAAGGATAGTCATACTCGAAATCTATTGTGCGTTTGGAATAGTGCGCGCGGTCGCCGTCTGCCACCTCGAGCTCATGCACTTTGTCTCGCGAAAGACCGAGAGCGTCTACGAAATCCCAGATCTGTTTTCGCCACACTTGGAAATTTTCTTCCCAGGTTTCCGGGCGGACGAAATATTCTACCTCCATCTGCTCCAGCTCGCGCACGCGAAAGATAAAGTCGCGCGGAGCAATCTCGTTTCGAAAGGCTTTGCCGATTTGCCCCAAACCAAACGGGAGCTTCGGGTGGAACGAGTCAACAACATTTTTATAATTCACAAACATTCCGCCGGCGGTCTCTGGACGAAGGTACGAAACACTCGACTCGTCTTCCATGGCACCGATGTTGGTTTTGAACATCATGTTGAACTGGCGCGGCTCGCCCATCTTGCCTCCGCACTCCGGACATTTTTCTGGATCTGCCAAATGGTCGGCACGAAAACGCTTTTTGCATTTGGAACATTCAGAGAGTGGATCGGAAAATCCGGAAACGTGCCCGCTCGCCTCCCACACTTTTGGGTTCATTAAAATAGCGGCGTCGATACCGTACATATCCTCGCGGTCTTCCACAAACATTCGCCACCAAAGATTTTCAATATTTTTTTGAGAGCGACACCAAGCGGGCCGTAGTCCCATGTGCCCGCAAGCCCGCCGTAAATTTCAGAACCTTGATAAATAAAACCGCGACGCTTTGCGAGAGAGATGAGTTTCTCCATGAGATCTTTTTCCATACTCCTATTTTTATCACACACAGAGACAAAAAACAAAGGCGGTGCGCTTGATAGCAACACCGCCCTTCTCCCGCCTTCCCGCCGGCTAGTCAGACTGACCAGACGAGCCAGACGACGAAAGCCACCACCACCCAAAATTCAATCGCCACCACTATTCCGTTTCCCATCCCGACGGATGAGTCGTGTACTGGTACTTCCCGCACCGTACGAACCGCGCCCATCATCATTCGAATGTTCATGACTTAACCCTCAAGGTTAAAAGTTTGGAAGTTTCATTACCCCGCTTTTCATAGTACTCTCAAATTACCTTTTTGTCAAGCTATTTGCTCTTTTTTTATCCACAGAGCATACTCCCATTAGAGACAATTCATTAGAGACATTAGACTTTGGAGATAAGACATGAACATAGATACTGGCATCTGGCTCCTTGGGCCGGGTACTTGCAGAATGTCGGAACTCGCGTCATACAGCCGCGCGGGAAGCAAAGCGCCCCTTGTTGAAAAGTTCGATACCTTGAAAGAAATCGGCGTGACTTCTTTTTCATTTCTTTCTGAATCAATCCGCCAAGAAATGCTCCTTGAAGCGACGGGTCTCCCCTATACGCGACGAACACGAGAGAGACCGACTGGAGTATTCCAAAAGGTCTACGAGAGCCATCGACTCCCTCTCGATGGGATACTCATGCGCTTTGCTCTTCAGTACACACTGAAACTGCTAGCTTCTCTGCCCCCCTTGAAGCCCGAAGAATATTTCTCCACGGAGCTCCGTCCAAATGACCTCTGTGTCCAGAAATACGACGAGAGCTCTTTCGGAATACGGACTGATGCCGACGGGCAATCAGACATGAATCTCGTCTCGCTCTTTATTCTGGGAGGAGAAGCTGACTTTTTCATCTTCGACAACCGTGAAGGAGCAAATCCGAGGCAGATCGACACCACCCCGGGGAATGCCATCCTCATGCGGGCAAACGGATTCTGCGGGCACACCAATACTCCAATTCATCGCGTGAGTAATGTCCGGAGCGAGCGCTATGTGTTGAGTGTTCGACAAAAAGTTTAAACCATTCGTTCTTTCCACCTTCACCCCAAGTGCTCACCATGCGTGGGCACTTTTTTATTCGCCTCTTTTTTCAAGGGCCCGAATCTCGTCGCGCAAAAGTGCCGCTGTTTCGAAGTCGAGCTCTTTCACCGCAGCATTCATTTGTTTTTGTTTGAGCTTCAAAAGTTTCTCGAGATTTTTTCCGAAGAGCTGCGTGTCTGTGGCGAGTGAAAGCTTCACCGCCTTCGAGTGCTCACTCTCAAGCTGCTCGGTGATGTCGTGGATATTTTTCTTGATGGTCTGCGGAGTAATACCGTGCTCGGTGTTGTACGCGAGCTGAGTGGCGCGGCGACGATTGGTCTCATCCATCGCCCGCTTCATCGAGCCCGTAATATTTTCGGCATAGAGAACCACTCGCCCATCCACATTACGTGCCGCGCGCCCGATGATCTGAATGAGTGATGTTTCCGAACGCAAAAATCCTTCTTTGTCCGCATCGAGAATTCCAATAAAAGAAAGCTCGGGCAAGTCCAAGCCTTCGCGCAAAAGGTTGACCCCCACCAGCACGTCGAATGTCCCCCTTCGAAACTCGGTGAGAATCTTGATGCGGTCGATCGTCTTTATGTCGCTGTGGAGATATTCCGCCTTCACCCCCTTCTCTTTCAGATACGTACTCAAATCTTCTGCCATCTTTTTCGTGAGCGTGGTGGCAATGCTTCTGTTTCCTTTCTTCGCTTCTTCTATTGCCTCGGTAATAAAATCTTGAATTTGTCCGGGGTAAGGTTTCCCCCTCCTCTCTTTAGAGGGGAGGGTTGGGGTGGGGTGTTCCAAAATTGGTCGCACGGAAACTTCCGGATCCAAAAGCCCCGTCGGGCGAATAATCTGCTCTACAATCTGGGCACTCTCTTCCCTCTCGAGAGCGGAAGGTGTCGCGGAAGTATAGATAACCCGCCCAATGCGTTCGGAAAATTCGGGATATTTGAGCGGGCGATTGTCTTTCGCACTCGGAAGGCGGAAGCCGAATTCCACGA
>CALMXW010000046.1 GCA_937871115.1 uncultured bacterium | reverse complement strand
AGGAAGTGATCAAAGTTATTTATCTTAAAAATTCCGGCGCGGTCGCTACCTCAGGTACGTATCTTCGCGGAGATCATATCTACGACCCACACAACAGGAAAACTCCTATAGGTGATATTGTGAGCCTCACGGTCATTGGCCCGAACATCTATGAGGCCGACCGTTTTGCCACCGCCGCATTTGCTATGGGAAAAGATGGCATCATGTTTATTGAAGAACTGGAAGGATTTGAGGGGTATCAGATAGACGGTAACGGGATCGCGGTAATGACAAGCGGTTTCCATAACTACACCAAAGAAAATGATTAAATATATCGACAACTTTTTAAATAAGACCACTATGTATCGGCTTGTGCTATACGTTTTGGTATTTCTTCTGCTCTCGGCTCTCGGATTGAGTATCTTTGGGAAACTTTCTTTCACTCCTGATGCACTTATCGAATCGACCCTTATCATCCTCGGGGCTTCCTGGATTACTCACATCATTTTTTCGCGGGTATTCGAGTCTCCGGCAAATGTTGAATCCGTCTATATCACAGCACTCATACTCGTGTTTCTCATCACACCACCGCAGGGGACTGACTACGCTTCTTTTCTCCCTCTTGCTCTTTGGGCGTCAATCTTATCTCAAGCATCAAAATACATTTTCGCTATCCGAAAGAAACATATTTTCAACCCAGCTGCGTTTGCCATCGCACTTACCGCTCTTGCGATAAACCAATCTGCCACGTGGTGGATCGGTACGCTCCCGATGCTTCCGTTTGTTTTCTTTAGTGGGATCTTGGTGGTACGAAAAATTCGCCGAGCCGACCTCGTGTGGAGCTTTCTCGCATTTACCCTTGCAACAATTATCACCTTCGCACTTCTGAGAGGAAGCGGCCTCGCAACCACGATCCAAAGGGCGATCGTCGGCACACCACTCTTCTTTTTTGCATTCATCATGCTGACCGAGCCGCTCACCACCCCGCCGACAAAAAAACTCCGCATCATTTACGGGGCATTGGTGGGATTCCTCTTTTCACCCGCAATACACATTGGCTCTCTCTACTCCACGCCTGAGCTGGCACTTCTCGTGGGAAATTTTTTTGTCTATATCGTAAGTCCGAAAGAGAAGCTCATCCTTACGCTAAAAGAAATTGTCCGTGTAGCAAATGACACATATGATTTTATTTTCACCTCTGAAAGAAAATTCTCTTTCCAGCCCGGACAATATATGGAATGGACTCTTGCACATCGCGACCCAGACAGCCGGGGC
>CALMXW010000045.1 GCA_937871115.1 uncultured bacterium | reverse complement strand
TCCAGATGTCGACCCAGACCCGCAGGTTGTATTTGCGGCAGCAGGCGATCACCCAGTCGAGTTTTTCGAGATAGGCAATCACGGCGAGAACAAATTCTGAGTGGCTCCAGGTGAGGGGCGCCGCCGAGATCTGCTCTTTCGTGTACGGATTTATTTGTTCGGAAAGAACACCGGAAGGAAGGGCAAGAGAGACGATCCATTCGAACCACGCGCGTACGCGTACGAGACCGCTTTCGTCCTTCGCAGAAGCGATATAGTATTGTACAGCCCAGAGTGTGGAAATAAACCACGGGTTGCCGGGTACGTCGCTCCCAAATCGATAATAGTTGTCTCCCTCGTATCGCGCAAGCCCCGCAGAGTAGCTCGAGCAAAACAATCGCTCTTCGGTGATATCAAACGCCTTCCGGAGTATGGGATCATCGGCGGAGAGGACACCAAACCGGAACACGCCGTACACACTCGAAATGTCGATAGTTTTATCTACGCTAATCTTTCCATCTTCGACGCGAATGAGTTTGTGGAAGTTTCCAGTCTCCGGATCGTAGAGATACTTCATTATCCCCTCTTTGATTTCTTTCGCAACTTGTTCGTACTCTTCTTCTGCGTCGAGCTTGCCCAAAAGTCGCGCGAATTTTGCCGCAGCGAGAAGAGCGCCATACACGGTGGCGGAAGTGAAAGTGCTGATGCCGAGGCGTTCTTCCCAGAGGTCGTAGCTTTGTCGCGGAAGCCCGGTGGTTTTGTCGCGGTACAATGCCATGAAATTCGCGGTCTTTCGGATGAAGGAGTTATATATCTCCTCCACGAACTCGAGATCTCGTGAAATTTCGTAATGTCCCCAGAGAGCGTAAAGTACCAGCGCGGTTTCGTCTTCTTGGATGGGAAGTTGTATCTTTCCATCTTTTGTCACCCAGGGATGCCACGAACTTCCGAGTGATCCGTCTGCGCGATACTTGTGCATGAAATATCCTTCGTCGGTGATGACGGAGTTACAAAATTCGAAAAACTTTCGCGCTACGTTTGAGTCGCCGGCTTTGTCGAGAGCGAGTGTAGTAAAGGCTCCGTCGCGTGGCCACATGTAGCTGTAGGTGTCGCGGCCGTACTGGAGCATGTCGGAATCTCCAGATGCAATAACGGCGCCAGTCGCATCGACATGTGAGCGCATGAAAAAAAGCGATTGTTTAAAAAGCGAGACACATTCTTTGGAGAGTCCGTAGTAATTAAAGTTTTGCCGGTTGACCCACGCCGACCAAAAATCGTGCGTGGTCTGGAGCAAGTGCTCTGGTGTTTTTTCGAGCACATAATCATTGAGCTCGAGTGTTTCCGCTACCGATTTCCCCGCGGCAATCCAGTAGTACACCGTATCCTCTGCTTCGGGTGCGAGAGGAATCCAAAAGGCAATAACAGAGTCTACGAGTCCGTGCTCGATAGGATTTTTCTCGAGCTTGCCGTCCTCTGCATCTTTATAACTCCCCTCTCTTCCTTCAATTTTGAAAAGTCCGGTGGTGTAGTCGTTGATCCCCCGCTCGCCGTGAAGGCCGTTTACGAGAAACGCTCGCTTGCCTTCGTAGTGTACGATACAGTTGTTGAAAGGGTCGTAGTATCCGGTGTCTTGGCGGCGTGATTGAAAAATATTAAATTCTTGTCCAAAGAAGAGACGTATCTCGCGATCGCGATTGAATAAATTTTTTACGCGCACGCGACGAAGAAGAATCGGTTTCTCGTTGTATACTGTGTCGGTAAAAAGAAGCTGGACACCCAGGTTTTCGTTTTCGGCAACAATGTCACTTGCATTGGCATTCTCCAGTCCGCGAATAGTAATTTTCCATTCCGAAGAAGAAGTCCACGAAAGTCTGCCATCTGCAAAAATACCGATACGGTTTATTGAATCTTCCCCGATATGATTTTCAAGACCCACGTGAGGGAAATAGAAATCTTTCACCTGTGCGTATTTATCGAGACAGGCGAGAATATTCCCGTTACCAACAGTGAGTGACTTAGGCATGTCTATTCGTATGTTTTAAGAGCTTTTTCGACAGCACGCATGGCATCGGCAGCACTTTTCGCAGTACGAAGATCCTTGGCGCAAGGAACATCGCAAAGGACATGTTCTACCCAGGGAGCGAAATCATTCTTCCCCTTCCCTACGTGGTGCATCCACTGCTTTGTTGTCATTTTGCGAAATGCGGCATGGAGCTCGCGAAGGTCGGAGATGACGGGTCCTTCATAGAGCCAAAAGCGATAACTCCCCTCGGCTCGCGCAAGTGTCTTTGGATTTTTTGTACTTTTTCCAGTGGAAGATTTTTTTTCGGACACTGGAGAAACCATGCTTCGTTTTGCGAGTACGGAAGCACTGCGCTTCAGCCCCGCTTTTGGAGGAGTGGAAGTGGAGGTCGCTTTTGTTGTGGGAGCCATCGCAGTTTTGACCGGCCCCGTCTCGGTCTTCTTTGTTCGTGGCATAAAAAAAGATTTTAAGTGATTGATAATCATGAATATATTGTACAACTTTTTTAAAACAACTACGCACTTTTCTGTGCAAAAACTTGCGCGTAGATATCGAGACACTTTCGCGCCGCGCTCGCCCAGTCGAGGCGCCCCGCATCCCGCCGTCCGTTCTCACTCAAACTTTCTTTTAGAGATGAATGATCCAATACAGAAACTATCTTATCCGTCATATCTTCTACGTCCCAAAAGTCAGCTTTGAGTGCATGGGTGAGAGCTTCGGAAACGCCAGACTGTTTTGAGATGAGCACAGGTGTCCCGGCGGCGAGAGATTCGAGTGGGGTGATGCCAAATGGCTCGGACACAGAAGGCATGACATAGAGGTCCGCAGAAGCATAGACACTCTTGAGCTCCGCTCCACGCAAAAATCCAGCAAAGAGCATCCGATGTCCGATGCCAGCGTCGGCTGCTTCGCGCATCATTTGTCGCTCCATGTCGCCGGAGCCTGAGACGACGAAGAAAGTGTTTGGACGGAGGTCGAGGACACGTCGTGCGGTGCGTACGAAATAGTCTGGACCTTTTTGGAGAGTGATGCGCCCGACGAAGAGTACAATTTTATTTCCTGCCGCTTTGATTTCGTTGAAGCTCGACGGAACAGGAAGAAATTCTTCTTTGAGGACGCCATTGTGTACGACAGAAATTTTTTCTTCCGGAACCCCGTAATGTTTTACGAGCATTTCTTTGGTGCGTCCAGAGACGGCTACCACATGATCAGCCTGGTGCACACCTGATCGTTCGATTTCATACACGTCGCTATTCACTCCATTCCCACCCGTGCGGTCAAATTCGGTGGCATGGATGTGTACGACGAGAGGTTTACCACTGGCTTGTTTTGCGGCGAGCCCGGCAGGTACCGCGAGCCAGTCGTGCGCATGGATGATATCGAAATCTTCCGTGAGGGCAATCTCTTTTGCCTTGCGTGCGTAGCGGTGGACTTCTTCGCGGAGGGTCAGGCCATAGACCGCATCTGTACTCGTGCGACGTTCGTCGGCATATTGCTCGGAAGTAATGTAGGGGTATAAAAGGGCGTGCACATTTCGGATGCGAATGCTCGATTGGTTGGCAAAAACAAAACGAAGGTGACTGGAATCTACGGTGACTTTTTTCGGAAGGACAAA
The DNA here is from genome assembly GCA_937871115.1 of uncultured bacterium. GTDB lineage: Bacteria > Patescibacteriota > Minisyncoccia > Phycocordibacterales > CAIJYI01 > CALMXW01. The sequence continues at coordinate 1,743 of CALMXW010000045.1, read as the reverse complement.
AGTCACGTCTGTCCCCGCTTCTGCCATGGCGCGGGTCAAACCAAAACAGGCGGTACCAAGACCGCCGCTATTGTGCGGGGGAAATTCCCATCCAAACATGAGTACTTTGACGGGCATGAACAAAACTATGGAACACGCGGTTCTCTTGCCCCCATTGTATCTCGAGATACTTTATTCTCCAAAGAAATATGTGCATTACCGCACCAGCCAACCTTGAATTCTCTCTTTTTTTCCTTTAGACTAAATTTATGTTAAAAAAACAATATTCCATTCCAAGAGACGAGGAAGAGAAGCTTCTTGCGGGACTCGCTAAACGCACCGACCCGGAAGTAGCGCGAATACAGAAATATCTCGCTCTCCCGGATCTCTCTCGGACAGAGGGCAGTCCCCTTTTCGACATGGTCCAAAAAGTAAAAAATGTCGAAGTACTCAAAGATTTTGACACCGTAGAGATACCGGAGATAATTTCGACCCAAATTTTGTTTGATCTTTTCGACTTCGCGCCAGACCATGTGGCGAGAAGCAAGTCTGATACCTATTATGTCGACGAAGATCATGTACTTCGCACTCACGACACGGTTATGTGGTATTACTATTTGAATCTCCCTGAAATACAAGAGAGGATTGCGAAGGGAGAAGACTTGGGCGTGCTTTGTTACGGAAAAGTGTACCGAAAAGATGAGATTGATAGAAGGCATATGAATATCTTCCACCAAATGGGCGGCCTTTTTCTCCAACCAGACAGTAAAGGAGTGATGCCCCTTGAGAGTTTGAAGGATGTTTTGCGGAAAACCGTCGAGACACTATTCCCAGGCGCCAAGTACCAATTCCTCGACGATGTCTTTCCGTACACCGATCCTTCCCTTCAAATAGAGGTCGAAGTAAACGGCCAATGGGTAGAAATCATGGGCGGTGGCATGCCCAAGAAAAGCGTTTTGAAAAAAATGAATCTCGAAGGGTACAATGGTTGGGCTTTCGGCTTTGGCTTGGAGCGACTTGCGATTATTTCCATGGAGCTTCCCGACATACGCTTGCTCTGGTCTTCCGATGAACGGGTTAAGAAACAATTAAAGCTGGGCCAGAAATTTGTGGAAGTTTCCAAGTATCCTCCTGTCGTACGCGATATTTCTTTTATCGTGGAAAATTCGTTTGAACCGAACAATTATTTTGACCTCGTGAGAGACGTTGTCGGTGATTTGGCGGAAGAAATGGCACTGATCGACAAGTATGAAAATGCCGAGAAGTTTGGCGCGGGCAGATTAAGCTATGCCTATCGCATCACCTATCGCTCCCTCGACCGTACCCTCACCAGCGAAGAAGTCGACACTCTCCACAAAAAACTGGAAGAAAAAACAAAAGAAGTCTTCGAAGCGCAAGTACGGTAAGTGGTGGAGGATTATAAAAATTTTGGAGCCGGTGGTAAGAGATTTTCGTATAAAGGTGAATTAAATGCTTGACTTTTTGATTATGCCCGATTATACTGGAAGTCACAAATGCCTTCGGGCCCGCCCTCGCAAGAGGGAGAAAAAGCGAGTCATCAGAGCATGTCTTTGATGGCTTGTTTTATTTTATCGAATACTGTCTGATCGATGTAGCCGATACGATTGATGAGGCGCTTCGTGTCGATTGGTCGCACATGACTGATGAGTGCCGAAGCGGGTTTTCCGTCAATATTACCAGCGGGAACATAATATGGATTTTTCTTTGTCGATGCTGACAGTGGAACTGCCAAACATAGCTGTT
>CALMXW010000044.1 GCA_937871115.1 uncultured bacterium | reverse complement strand
AACTATGGTAAGCAATAAACTTCTTGCTCTCAGTGACAGACGATATAACAGAGACCTCTATGACACTCATTTCTTTAGAGCACAAGGATATGAATATGATGAACGTATCATCAAGGCAAGAAAAGGAAAATCACTCAAAGAACTCATTACGACTGTTATCCAAGAATTACCTCATCACTATGCAGAAAATACCATATTAGCTGACGGTATGGGAGACGTACTCACCGATGCACAAAAACCTCGAGTAAAAAATCATCTCGCCACAGAAACTATTAAACTTCTTCAACTCTATCTCGACGCTCACTAAAACCATGTCAGGAAGGAGTTTTTTTGTCTTGTAAAGTTCATCACAAACCTTATAAACTTTATAACTTTATAGACTTTACTAGCTTGTTGCCCCTTTCTCCTTAACGAATGGCATCCCAACTGATTCTAGTAACAATTTTGCATTTTTGTCATTTCCTGCATTTGTAACAATAGTTACTTGCAAAGATCTTAGAACATCAACTTTTCCAGAATCAATTTCTGGGAAAACCAATTGCTCATTGAAGCCAACCGATATATTACCTCTTCCATCGAACGCTTTTGATACTATAAAATTCCCCATGGCTTCGGCTAAACAATTACTTACAGAGGTGCGCGACACCCAATCGGCTTTCTCAGGGCCTGAATTGTTGCGGCTTTCAAATTCTCAAGACGCAGCGCGGCTCACCGAGCTTCTCGAATCAAAACAAATCCTCTCTGTTTCCGACGACTACCGAGAGCAGCTTCTTGAATTATTCCAAATTACTCATCCATCTATCGTCTATTCTCCTGATTTCCAGGAGAAATTTTTAAATTACATTACTGAGCTTGAAAAAGAAGCTCCGCTCGAGGAGCACGGAGTGTGGGCATACTTCCCATGGAATCATTCCGTATCTCACATTTTGGAGGAAAACGATTTTCACAAAGTTCGCACCGCACGAAATAAAAACCTCATTACCGAAGCCGAGCAGGATAAATTTTACAATTCCACTTTTGGATTTGCGGGGCTCTCTGTCGGATCAAACATTATTATCGCTATCGTCCTCTCTGGCGGAGCGCGGAAGATGAAAATCGTCGACAACGACATCCTCTCTCTTTCAAATACCAACCGCATCGTCACGAGCGTCGAGTGCCTCGGCCTGAGAAAGACCGAAATGATCGGGCGGCAAATCTACGCTATCAATCCCTACACCCAAATAGAATTCATTCACGACTGGTTGCATGAGGATAACATAGAAAACTTCTTCGAGGGCTTGGATATTATGGTAGAAGAAATAGACGCTTTTCATATCAAGTATCTCGCGCGGGAGCAATGCCGAAAGCGAAAAATCCCGCTCATCATGGCGACAGACAATGGCGACAATGGCATGATCGATGTAGAGCGTTATGATCTCGACCAAACCATTCCCGCTTTTCACGGCCGCATCGGTGAAGTCGATTACGACAAACTGAAAGGTCTTCAGAAATTTGAAATCGGCAAGCTCATCACGAGCTATGTCGGTGCAGAAAATGTCACCGAGCGCATGCGCGGCTCCCTCCTCGAGCTCGGCAAAACCCTCGTCTCTTGGCCACAGCTTGGCAATGCTGCTCTCTTGAATGCCGCCGCAATGTCGTATGTTGCTCGGAAGATCCTGAATGGCGAGCCTGTCTATGACAATCGCATCACCCTCTCTCTCGACGCCCTCTGTATTCCAGAACACACGAGTGAAGAAGAAACAAACCGCAGAAAAGAGACGGCAAAAGAATTTTCCCAAGAATACAAAATATGAACCCAGAAGCTTTTTCCCCACTTCTTCCAAAAGATCTTGAGCACTATGCCGAATACGCCGGACATGAGCTTGTTGTTCCGGTGATACACAATGCGGAGGTGCACGGATTTATTTCCATTCATCGCTTCGGCAAAGAAAGCGGTATTGGTTCGGGTGGGACACGATTTTGGGATTTTGGAAGCGAAGAAGAAGCCCTGCGCGACGCTCTCCGACTTTCTCAAGCGATGACATACAAACACGCTCTCGGCGGATCTCCTTTTGGGGGCGCGAAGGGCGTGCTTTTTTCTTCTGAGGGGAGCGCAAGCCCCGAGCTCCTCCAGAGCTACGCCGACACCATCAATGCCTTGGGCGGAAAGTTTACTACCGGAATGGACGTGGGATTTTCTCAGCACGAAATTGATATTCTGAAATCTCTCACGCCACACCTCGTGGGGCTTGATCGCGACTTGTCTGAATTTACCGGCATCGGACTTTTCAATGCTCTTGAATCTTGCCTTCTCGAAACTTTTGGAGATACCTCCCTCGCCAATCGCACTTTCCTCCTTCAGGGAGCCGGAAAAGTCTCCGAGCATTTTCTTCGTGCCCTCAAAGAAAATGCCGAGAAGCAGTCTGCACTTCCAAAAATTTTCTTCTCTGAAATAAATCCCGAGCGCGTAGAGTGGGTGAAATCTTTTCTGCCGCATGCCGTCTTGGTATCGCCGGAAGAAATTTACGATATCACCGCCGATGCTTTCATCCCTTGCGCTCTGGGTGGGACAATAAATGCGGATACTGCACCTCGATTGAACGTACAAATAGTTTGCGGTGCGGCAAACAACCAGCTCGCCGATGAAGAAGCGGGAGAAATTCTCTTCAAGCGGGGGATCTTATATGCACCAGACTATATAGCAAACGGCGGAGGAATGATTGCGGTCGTAGACGAACATCAACACAAAAATTTCGATCGGCCACGGCTCATTGAGCGGCTGAAGCATATTCCAGAAATTCTTACTCAAATTTTTTCCAGAAGCAAAAGAGAAAAAGAACGCCCCGAGCGCATTGCCAACAAAATGGCTGAAAGTATCTTCTCGCCACTTTAAACCCCCATGAAAACACCACCGAAGAAAGACGAGAAAATATACGAATACTTCACTCCGCCAAAATCAGCGGAGAAGACTTTGCATGAGCTCAAGACCACAAAAGCAGAGCTTCGCGTAAAGAAGGGAGAAAAAAAAGCATTCGAACTTTTTCAGTACGTTTCCAAAAATGTCCCTGCATACAAAAAGTTTTTGAGCGAGCACAAAGTAGACCCGACCACCATCAAAAGCGTGAAAGACTTCCCGAAGCTTCCAAAGATGAACAAAGATGTCTACCTTCGTAAATATGAATACGCGGACCTCTTTCCGAATCGCGACTTCTCTCGCGTCACCACTATCGCGGCCACCTCGGGCACCACCGGGACTCCATTTTATTTTCCGCGAGGGGAGAGTGGCGACGCCCAACACGAATACGTGAGCGAGCTTTTCCTCCTCAACCAATTCGACATAAAAAACAAAAGTTCACTCGTAATTCTTTCTTTTGCTCTTGGAATCTGGATCGGCGGAATGATAACCTATAAATATTTCAACCAACTTGCGAGAAAAGGATACGATATTTCAACTGTCCCTGTTGGCCCCAACAAAGATCTTCTTTTTAAGACCATTTCTTCCTTGGGGAAATTTTATGATCAGATTATCCTGGTAGGGTATCCGCCTTTTCTTAAAGATACTATCGACGGCATGGAGAAGACGGGAGATTCTTTTAAAAACTATTCTGTAAAAATAATCTCCGCGGCAGAGGGTTACACTGAAATATTCCGTGACCACGTAGCCGAGAAGGCCGGCATAAAAAATATCTACACTGATATGGTAAATATTTACGGTACCGTGGAGATGGGAGGGATGGCGCATGAGACCGCTCTCACGACACTCATTCGAAAGCTCGCCCATAAAAACAAAGAGGTTTTTGCTAAAATATTCCCAAATATCAAAAGCATGCCCACACTCGCTCAGTACCACCCAGACATTGTCTATTTTGAAGAAGAAGGAGATGATCTTTTTGCTACTGGATTTGGTTCCTCTATACCTCTTATACGATATTTCTTCCCAGATCGTGGCGGGGTAATCGCTTTCGAAGAAATGGTAAAGAAACTCAAAGAAGCAGGGGTAGATATTTTCGCGGAAGCAAAAAAAGAAAAACTTGAGAAATATATCGTGAAGCTACCGTTTGTATACGTGGAAGAACGAAGTGATGGGGCTGTATCTCTCATGAGCATCAACATTCCTCCTCAAGTCATTAAAGATGCCCTCTATGATCCTTCATTGGTAAAAATATGTACCGGAAAATTTGTCCTCTCAAAAAAAGAAAACAGAAACCTTGACGGCAGCCTCTCTGTCCATGTTGAGATAAAAGAGGGAGTTACCCCAACAAAAAAACACAAAGAAACCATCCATAGGATTCTCACAAAATATATGAGGAAAAACATAACAGAGTTTGATTACCTTTCTGCTGTCAATCAGCAAAAATCATACCTACACGTTTTCCCAGTAAAATTTAGCAACCCAAGATTTTTTAACACGGCTGGCAAACATCGTTGGGTAGAACGGGGAACTGTCTAGCTTCTTTGCCCTCATATCTCTTCTTTGATATTATAGAGATACTTTTATGCTTACCGTTTCGTTTGAATTTCCTCTTTTCCTTACGGCCATCATTGCCAATGTCGCACTTGCGGTCATTGTGGCGCTCTATGCACCGAAAAACAATTCTCGACATCTGTTTGTAGCTTTTGTAAGCATCCAAATTCTATGGGCAGTTACAAACTATCTCGCTTTCCTCGTCGGGTCTGAATACTTCCTCCAAACCGTCCGCCTCGTAATGTTCTTCGCATCTCTCCACTCACTTTTCTTCCTCCTTTTTATCTCATCATTCTTCTCGGAGAACAATATCTTCAGAAAGACACACGTTTGGATTGTCGTTGCTCTGGAAATCGTCATCGGGGCGCTGGTTTTTTCTCCATACATTTTCTCTATGTTGGACAAAAACGGCTTGCCGGTAATAGGCGCGGGGATGCCATTCTTTGGCATCTTTGTTTTTGGAAACTTCCTGTGGGGATTCATCCTCCTCGTGCGAAAATACACCACCTCAAACGACGGGCCGAAGACGCAGGCGAAATATCTTCTCGTCGGGTTCTTGCTCACGCTTGTTTTAATATTCCTCTTTGCATTCCTCGGCTATGTGATCTTTAAGAATGTCGAACTCGTGCGCTTTAGCCACCTCTACACACTGCCCTTCGTGATATTCACGGCGTACGTCATGATTCGGCACGACTTCATGAATATCAAGCCACTTCTCGCCGAGCTCGGAATCATCTTCCTCGTCGGAGTTTTGTTCTTCAATCTCCTCAACTCTCAAGATGTAAATAGTGCTGTCTTAAATCTTGTCACCTTTATGGGCGCCACGGCTATGAGCATGCTCGTGATACGCGGTGTCTGGCTCGAAGTAGAGCAACGTCAGAAAATCGAGCAGATTGCAAAGGAGCTCACTGAAGCCAA
>CALMXW010000043.1 GCA_937871115.1 uncultured bacterium | reverse complement strand
ATTTTTTCAAGAAATTTTAAAATCAAGGTCGATTTTTATTACCAATAACTTTGCGCATATCGTAAGAGAGTCGTAAAAAATTCTCTACAATGCACACAAATACAATGGCAGCAAAGAAAAAAGCTACAAAAGCAAAGAAGACAACAAAGAAGGTTGCAAAGAAGACAAAAGCAAAGAAGACAACAAAGAAACGATAAATTCGTTTCTCCCGCTTCGGCGGAACACAAAATCCCCCTCGCCCGGGGGATTTTGTTTTTCAGTGCCAGAAATGCTATACTCGCCGTATCATGAGTTTATGGAAAAAAATGTTTGGCGACGAGAGTTCTCGAATCTTACGGGGTTTTGAGCCTTTGGTAAAAAAGATCAATGCGTTCGAGCCGGAGATCTCTCTACTTTCCGACGAGGCTTTGCTCGAAAAGACCATGGAGTTTAAGGAGAAACTTGGTGCGGGGGCAACACTTGATGACATTCTCCCCGAAGCATTTGCTACCGTGCGCGAAGCTTCTCGTCGTACACTCAAACAGCGTCACTACGATGTGCAACTCTTGGGCGGGATGGCGCTTCATCATGGAAAAATTGCGGAGATGCGCACGGGAGAAGGCAAGACACTCGTCGCCACTCTTCCGGCGTACCTCAATGCGCTTTCCGGAAAAGGCGTGCACGTGGTGACGGTAAACGACTACCTCGCTCGCCGCGACGCGGTGTGGATGGGGCAGGTGTACGCATTTCTCGGAGTTTCTGTTTCGGTCATCAACCACGACTCTTCCTTTATATACGACCCTTCGCACACACAGACCGCTTCGGATGAAAAGCGTGACGAGCTCGGCGCATTTAAGGTAATGTACGAATTCCTGCGCCCATGCACACGCAAAGAAGCGTATGCGGCCGACATTACGTATGGTACGAACAGCGAATTTGGATTCGATTACCTTCGCGACAATATTGCGTACACTCCGGAAGGCATGGTACAGCGCATGGCAGAAACAGGTGGGCATGCATACGCTATCGTAGACGAGATCGACTCTATCCTTATCGACGAAGCGCGAACGCCACTCATCATTTCATCCGCCGTGGCAGAGTCGGAAGATTTGTATACAAAATTTGCCGGCATTGCGCAGACGATGGTGCTGGAAGAAGATTTTACTGTCGACGAGAAACTCAAAGCCGTCCAGCTCACCGATGCGGGAATCACGAAAGCCGAGAAAGCGCTCGGCGTGGAGAACATTTACACCGAAAAGGGCATCAAATACGTGCACCATCTGGAGACAGCCGTGCGCGCCAAGGCACTTTTTCATCTCGACAAAGAGTATGTGGTGAAGGATGACGAAGTGATTATTGTGGATGAATTTACGGGACGCCTTCAGCCGGGCCGCCGCTGGAGCGAAGGGTTGCACCAGGCAGTGGAGGCGAAAGAAGGCGTGCGTATTCAGAAAGAATCTCGTACCGTGGCGACCATCACGTATCAAAATTATTTCCGCCAGTACAAAAAACTTGGTGGCATGACCGGAACCGCAGAAACTTCTTCGGAAGAATTCTACAAAGTGTACGGGCTCGAGGTGGTGATGGTGCCGACCAACAAAGCGAATGCTCGAAAAGACCAGAACGATCTCATCTTTCAGACCGAGAACGGGAAGTTTACCGCACTCGCCCGCAAGGTGCGCGAGCTCAATGAAAAAGGTCAGCCGGTCTTGATCGGTACTGCTTCTATTGAGCGAAACGAGCTTCTCTCGCAATTTCTTTCGCGCGAGGGGATACCGCACGAAGTCTTGAATGCAAAAAAACACGAACAAGAAGGAGAAGTGATCGCGCAGGCAGGAAGAAAAGGGCACGTGACTATTGCAACCAACATGGCGGGCCGCGGTGTGGACATCAAGCTCGGCGGCTCTCCTTCTACTGAAACAGAACATGACGAAGTGAAAGCGCTCGGCGGGCTTTTCGTCGTCGGCACCGAGCGGCACGAAGCGCGCCGCATCGACAACCAGCTCCGTGGGCGATCCGGACGCCAAGGTGACCCGGGTGAGACGCAGTTTTATGTTTCGCTCGAAGACAGCCTCATGCGTGTGTTTGCCGCCGACACTATTAAGAAGATGATGGGCCGCCTCGGTATCCCCGAAGACGAGCCGATACAAAATAGCATTATCTCTCGCTCGCTCGAAACCGCACAGACAAAAATCGAGGGATTCAACTTCGATGCGAGAAAGCACGTGCTCGAGTACGACGACGTGATGAACCGCCAACGCACCGTAGTGTACGAACGCCGCCGAAAAATTCTTGCAGGAGACAAAGAAGAAATTCAAAAAATTCTCGCCGAAATTTCCGAAACGCCAAAGTCCGAGGAAGGAAGTGGAGATAATGAAAATAAGATAAAAAAGATTATCGAACAAAAAGAGCAGGCTTTGGGTATGGAAGTATTTCTCGAAACCGTGCGCCGCATTGCTCTCCAAGCCACCGACATGCTCTGGATGGATCACTTGGAACAGATGGATTACTTGCGTAGCTCGGTGCGCCTTCGTGCGTACGGACAGCGTGACCCTCTCGTAGAATACAAGCGCGAAGGGCTCACGCTTTTCCGCGAGATGGAAGAGGCGTTCAAGGAGACGGTCGCCGGATTTATTGAAAACATCAGTACGACCATCGATGCCGCGAATGTTCTTGCCGCAGAAGAGCGCCGAATGCAGGAAGCAAAACGCCAGATGGAGCAAGCGGCCCTGCACGCAGGCGAGTCAGACCCTTCGACAAGCTCAGGGCAAGTGCCCGCACGCTCAAATGCTCCGAAAGATGAAACCGGAAAAGAAATCGGTAGAAATGACCTCTGCTTCTGCGGGAGTGGGAAGAAATATAAAAAGTGTCATGGAGCATAAAGATACAAAACCAAAACTGGGCAAATATCGTCACTACAAGGGCAACGAGTACGAAGTGCTCGGAGTGGCGAAGCATACGGAAACACTCGAGGAGATGGTGGTGTATCGTGCATTGTATGGCGACGGGCAAATTTGGGTTCGCCCAGTCGAGATGTTTCTCGAAGAAGTGGAGAGGGAAGGAAAGAAAGTGTCGAGATTTGAATACCTTGGCTGATTATGTACAACGAACATATGAAAAAAGAAATAGATTTTTACCAAGTCTCACTCAAGCTTTTGCTTAAAAACAGCAAGGGCGAAGTGCTCGCGCTGAAAGCGGCAGACACCGGAAGTATTGCCGGGTACTGGGATTTTCTGGGCGGGAGGATCGACGTCGATGAGTTTCAAATCGACTTTGCGAAGATTATCGCTCGGGAAGTTTTTGAAGAAGCGGGGGATATTAAATTTCAGCTCAAAGAAAAGCCGGTTGCACTGGGCAGGCATCTCATACCAGCTCACCTGTCGGGTTTGGGAAAAGAAACTCACGTTTTGTTAATTTTTTTCGAAGCGGATTATTTGAGCGGTGAAGTGAAGATCAGTCACGAACACCTTGAATATCAGTGGCTCGATTTAAACAAAATTGAGTTAGAAAAGTATTTCACTTCTGGTTTTTTGAGGGGAGTGCGGACGTATCTTGGAAAATAGTTTTTAATAAAATCTCATGAAAAAACTTCTCACGCTCTGTATCATTCATCAGCATCCGAGGGTGCTTCTCGGTATGAAAAAGCGCGGGTTTGGTGAGGGGAGGTGGAATGGATTTGGGGGAAAGGTGGCACCGGGCGAGAGTATTGAGGACGCAGCTCGGCGCGAGCTCCATGAAGAAGCGGGGATACACGTGGCAGACTTGGAAAAATATGGAATTGTAGAATTTGAATTTGATGGCAATCCGGAGATTTTGGAAGTGCATATTTTTCGAGCGGAAGATTTCGCGGGCGAGCCATCGGAGAGCGAAGAAATGAAGCCACAATGGTTTTATATCGACGAGATTCCATTTCGCGAGATGTGGCCCGATGATGTGTATTGGATACCGATGTTTTTGAGCGGGAGAAAATTTAAGGGCAAGTTTTTGTTTGGCGAAGGGGATGCTATCTTGAAGCACGAGCTCGCAGAAGTTTCAGAATTGTAAAAAGAAAAGGCGCCCTAGAGGGCGCCCATGCGTTTCAGCCAAGAAACAACCTGATCAAAAAGTTCACTGATTCCTTCGTTGTTTTGAAAAAAAGCGAGCGTACACAGGAGTGATAATTGTCGCGCTTCTTCATCCCATAAACGGCAGGACTTTAGGCGTGTTCTTATCTCTGCTGGTGGGTCACCCCTCTTTTTCATTCGCTTTTGGAGTGTCCTTTTGGGTGGTGAGAGAATAAAGAGTGAATGTATGTGATCTGCGAGACTTTCCGCTCCAGCATACGCTACAAGCTCTGGGACTTTATCGTGCGTGATGACCGCGAAAAAGAGAGTATTTGAACTTAATGCATCGAGTGCGGAGCCTTTTTCTAATGCATATTTTGTTCCATGGACGGTGATTGTCCATAAAAATTCGCCCTGGTGTTCTCTTCGTGTGAATTCATCCTCCGTAAGATAGATAAATTCTCCTGATCTGTCTCGTCCACGGGGTGCTCGGGTAGTGACGCTCGGGAGTATTGCGCATGGCGGGCTATATTGTGCAATGAGACAATCTCTCAGGGTCGTTTTTCCTACACCAGATCCGCCGGTAATAGTAAGGATAGTCATGTAAAACCCCCACAGTATATCTTAATGAGTTCTCCGTAAGATATACTGTATCATCATTAGTAAGTCAAGACTGTTTCTTTCTCTCCAAGATTCGTATACAATAACCTCAATCTTTCTTCTCTATGAGCACCAACGCACTTACGATAAATAATCTCCGAAAGACGTACGAAAACGGCGTCGAGGCACTTCGGGGTGTTTCGCTCGAAATCCCCAAGGGTGATTTTTTCAGCTTGCTCGGGCCAAACGGAGCGGGGAAGTCA
>CALMXW010000042.1 GCA_937871115.1 uncultured bacterium | reverse complement strand
CACGGTAGCAAAAGAAAACCACCCGAGGAATTTACCCGTAAACATACTCCCTTCTTCCCTCCTCGATGCTTCTCGTCTTCGCGCACGTACGTACTCTTCCACGGCCTCACGGGTCGTGTACCATCTCCCACCCTTCTTCACAGCAAAAAGGTACCCCTTTCGTATAAGGAGCCCCAGATAATTGGAGTCGTAGGGTGTGAGTCTGCTTGCTTCCTGGAGTGTTATGTAATTTTCATCCGGTGGAGACCTCATTTTTTCATAAATATTGTATTGATTTCATATTGAAAGAGTATTGAATGAAGGAAATTATCCTTGTATCTATTATACAAAATGACAGAGAGCATTTATAGCAAAAAGGTCGCTCTCCTGTGGATAACATTTCCAAATTCAAAACAAAAAACCGCCGAAATTTTGGCGGGGGTGACGGTTTTTTGAGTCTAAAAGTTTATACGTCGAGATTGGCGAGCTTGGCATTGGTCTGGATGAAGCTCTTGCGCGAGGAGACGTCGGTACCCATGAGCATGTCGAACACCTTGTCGGCATCGTGAGCATCGTCTGCAGATACCTGCTTCAAGACGCGGGTATCTGGGTCCATGGTGGTCTCCCAAAGCTCTTCAGCATTCATTTCACCGAGACCTTTGTAGCGCTGGAGGGAGATCTTCTGCTCGCGCTTCTTCTTTACCTCTTCTGTGCCCTCTGCTTCTTCTGACACTTCATTTCCTTCAGCATCGGTTATCTCCGCAAAGGCGGACATGTCTACGTCTGCACCAAGGAAACTGATTTTCTCTTCTTCGGTGTATACATAGTGAATTTCTTTCCCCTTTTTAATCTTGTAGAGTGGCGGGCGGGCGATATAGAGAAAACCTCCATCTATTACTGGCTTGTAGTACCGATAAAAGAGTGTGAGGAGAAGCGTACGGATGTGTGCGCCGTCTACGTCGGCATCTGTTGCGATGATAATTTTGTGGTAGCGAAGTTTGGAGAGGTCGAAGGTGTCGCCGATGGCCGCGCCGAGAGCCACGACGAGGTTTTTGATTTGCTCGGAGCCAAGCATGCGGTCGAGACGAGCGCGCTCGATGTTTAAAATCTTTCCGCGGAGAGGGAGGATAGCTTGCGTGCGGCGATCGCGACCCATCTTTGCTGTGCCACCTGCCGAGTCTCCCTCAACGATAAATATTTCCGCTTCTTCTGCGCTTTTCGTCTGGCAGTCGGCGAGCTTGCCTGGAAGTGTCATGCCTTCAAGTGCGCCTTTTCTGAGAATAGAATCCTTTGCCGCTTTTGCCGCTTTTCGCGCTCGGAGAGCGAGGACGACTTTTGATATAATAGCTTTCGCATCATCCGGGTGCTCTTCCAAGAACATGACAAAAGCCTCGCCAAAAATTTTCTCTACTGCCGTACGCGCCTCCACGCTTCCGAGTTTCGCTTTTGTCTGCCCTTCGAATTGAATCTCGGGAAGTTTTACCGAGACCACCGCGGTGAGCCCCTCGCGAACATCGTCTCCCGTAAATGCGTCTTCGCTTTCTTTCACGAGATTGTTCTTCTTCGAGTAGTCATTGAGTGCACGTGTGAGTGCGGCGCGAAAACCCGTGATGTGCGTGCCTCCTTCGGGAGTGAGTGTGTTGTTGGCGAAAGCAATCTCGCGACTCACGATGTCATCTACATACTGAAGCGACACTTCCACTTCGCAGTCTTCATATTGCTTGTCGACGTAGAAGACGTTGCTGTGCACTGGCTTTTGATATTCGTTGTAGAAACGCACGAGCGACTGGAGTCCACCTTCGAAATAAAATGAGAAAGACGGCACCGGGAGGGTGAGCTCGCGGAGATAAAACACTTCGTCCTCGCGGATCGGGCCTTCGTATTCGCGCGCGTCGATTATTGAAATACGAAGTCCTTTCACGAGATACGCCTGCTCGCGCATACGCCCGACGATCTGATTCCAACTAAATTTTATTTCTTTGAAAATTTCTGCATCAGCCTCAAACGAAACAATGGAGCCCTGCTGATCTGTCTTGCCTGTCTTTTTTACACTGGCTTTCGGCTTGCCCTGCTTGTATTCCTGCATGTACACGCCGCCATCTTTGTGCACCACCGCTTTCATCCAAATAGAGAGTGCGTTGACCACCGAAGCGCCCACGCCGTGCAGACCGCCGGAAACTTTGTATCCGCCCTGGCCGAATTTTCCTCCCGCGTGGAGGGTCGTCATGATGGTTTCGAGAGCAGAGACTTTTGTTTTCGGGTGTACGTCTACTGGAATACCGCGGCCGTTGTCTGCCACGCGCACGCGATTGCCCGGCAGGAGTACGACTTCGATATCGTCGGCAAAACCACCCATCGCTTCGTCGCGCGAGTTGTCGAAAATTTCCCAAATGAGGTGATGGAGCCCTTCGAGCCCCGTCCCACCGATGTACATTCCAGGGCGCTTTCGTACCGGCTCGAGCCCTTCGAGGACGGAGATGTCTTTTGCGGAGTATGAGTCCGTATTTTTTGAATCACTTTTTGCCATAAAATAAAAATCTCTTTAAATCGAGAAATAAAGATATTTTTATTATACCCTACCCACACCCCAAAAAG
>CALMXW010000041.1 GCA_937871115.1 uncultured bacterium | reverse complement strand
TTGGCGCGACCTGTATCTTGGAGCGCGCCCGAGACAATCTCTGCTGCGGAGCCGGTTTTTTTATTTACCAGCACAACAATTGGAGTTTCCCTGAGAAGAGAAATTTCATCATGGTCACTTTTCCAGGGAGTAGGGTCTTTTCCTCGACGAGTTTCGTACAGTACAGTATTTTTCCCGATAAAGAGGGAAGCGAACTCCACTGCCTCCAGTGTGTATCCTCCAGGGTTATTGCGGAGGTCGATAATGAGTCCACCTGGTGTGCTGTTTCGCTTGAGAGACCTGAGAAGTTTGGCTTTCGCGTTTTGGGTGGTACCTCTTTCGAAGTCATCAAGCGAGAGATAGATATATCCTTGGAGTTCATGTATCTCCACACTCGTACTCGAGGGAATCTTCTCGCGCTGAAGAGATAAATTTCTTACCTGCCCAGAGCAACTCTCTAGGGTGACATGGACGACGGATCCGATACTTCCACGAATGAGATCCGCAACAGATGAGGCAGTCGCGGCTGCGGGGACAGGTATTCCGTTTATTTTGCGTATCGTATCGCCCCGTTGGACGCCCGCTCTAGAAGCGGGGGTTTCCGAGTAGACTTTATCTGCGACAATGACCTTTCCCGAAACAGACTCCTTTTCTCCGAGTCGTATGCCTACTCCGCCGTAACTCCCGTCGGATGAAGTAGCACATGCTTGCTCTTCTTTTGGAATATACTTTGCATATGGGTCACCAAGCGCAACGATTCCTCCATGAATGAAACGTTCGGCAATCTCGGAAGGTGGAAGGTCGGGGTAGTTTTTCAATGCATAATCAAATGCTTCGCAGAGCTTCTCTTCCTCGGGCGAGCAGATAAAGAACCTTGTCCACCCCGGCTGGTCTTTCTCCGGAGACTTCTCGCCGCGGAGTGCTTCATTTGTCGGTTGTATTGTTGTGGCACAACCAACAAGGAGTAGAGAGATACAGACAAAAATCATACGGAAGGCGTTCATGTCTTCTTCCTCATCGTGGTTTTACAAAGAATGTACTTCCCCCAATATACCACTTGCCTTGCTCGGTGCAACAAAAGGTCAAAGGAGGGCACTTTTCCACTTCGCAAAAGGGGAGAAAGGGTGTTAGCATGGGAGTATGGAAACACCCACAATGGAAACTTTTTCAAACCCCGAAGCTTCTTCGGCTGTTGCTCGAAAATTTCAAGAGAGAGTCGCTCAGGTACACGGCATCAATGCTGAAAGAGTGGAGGCTGAGAGAATTTTAGAGGAAATCCGCCACGCATAATTTATGGACCCCAAAGATCGCTACTATCAAGAGAAAGAAGCGGCGAAGCTCGTCGCTTTTTACGACCAATTCGAAAAATTCCTCGCGCACTATCTCGAGCTCTGTGCAACATATCCTGAGCTCGCAAAAATTCTCGAAGAGCGACATCCGTACCTGCCGGCACTCAAAGAGGAAAATAAACCACAATAATTATGCACGAAGACCTGATCGCTCGACATATCGGAATCCTCCGCACGCTTCAGTCGGAGAAGGGGCTTTTCCTCGCCTCTGCCCAGGGTGTTTCGACTGGCTACGACAAAGCGTGGCTCCGCGACAACTTTTACACGGCTCTCGCTTTTGAATACGCGGGAGATTGGGAGACAGTGCACCGCACGTACCGCGCCATTCTCGGCATTCTCCTTCAGCACGAAGAAAAGATTGTGTATGCGGCTACCGTAGAGCGCCCGACGCAAACGTATCAATACATTCACGCTCGGTACAATCCAGAGACCTTCGATGAATATTGGGAAGAGTGGGGCAATAAGCAGACGGATGCCGTAGGAGCCATCCTCTGGAAAATTGCTGACCTCGAAGAAAAAGGGAAGAGCGTTTTTGAATCTGAAGAAGAGAAGAGAATTGTGCAAAGACTCGTGGACTACCTCGCCGCAATAGAATACTGGCACGACACCGACTCGGGCATGTGGGAAGAATGGGAAGAGCTCCATGCGTCTTCCATCGCTGCTGCCCTCGCCGGATTGAAAAAGGTGCGCGATCTTTCAAACAAGGGCATCACTCTTGCTACCGTACCCGAGCACCTCATCGAAAATGGCGAGAATGCTCTCCGCCTCCTCTTGCCTCGCGAGTCGAAAGATAAGTTTGTAGACCTTTCGCTCCTCTCGCTTTTGTATCCATACGAGGTAGTGTCTCCGGAAGACGCGGATATTATTCTCAAAAATGTGGAATATCATTTGGTAAAACGCCGCGGGCTCATCCGCTACAAGGGGGACAAGTATTACAATAAAAACGAAGACCGCTGGTCCGAAGAGGCCGAGTGGGTGTTTGGTTTTTCCTGGCTCTCTATCATCTATTCACGTCGCGGAGAAAAAGAAAAAGCCGAGCACTATCTCGAAAAGACAAAAGAATGCCTTACTCCCGAAGGCATGCTTCCCGAGCTCTATTACTCCAACACGGACACACCGAATGAAAATATTCCGCTGGGGTGGACGGAGAGTCTCTTCGTCGTTGCGATGAAAGAATTTGAGCGGTGTTTTGGAGCATAGACCACTTGTTTTTTCACGTAAGTATCTAGTCAAGCTCAGAAATAAGTGGGCTTGACATTTTTTATTATAACGTGGTAAGGTAAGCCTCGGTACTTCCAATTTCGAAAGAGAAAGGAAAAGCCAGGCTGGGCCTGGTGACGGGCCCTTTGAAAACTTAGATAGGAATGAAGATGAAAAAAGTGATTAGTGTCTTAACCCTCGCCTTGCTCGGTTTTTCAACCAGCGCGAGTGCGTGGCAGAACCTGGATCTGAACTTCAAGAACCTTGTTGGTGGGGCCGGCAAAGGCATCGGTGATCAAACCTTCGGAAACGTCATCGCCAACATGGGCAACTCGGTCAGGTATGATAACGGCGCCCTGTACGCCAAGGGATGGAATAGCGGAACCGCCGTTGCGACGGCATCCGGTGCATGGAAATCCGTTGCGACGGCTGCCATGGGGTCGCAGATCAAGCTCAACATCAAATGGAGCGGTTGCGGCTGCTAGGTCTGAACAGGTGAGTCACTAAGGCTTGCCACAAGAGCAGTGGGAGGGGAAACTCTTCCACTGCCTTTTTCTTATCTTCCCTGGTAAATAGGAGATTTGTAATGAAGAGAATACGCTTACTGTTTGTGATGTTGATGTTACTTGCCCCTTGGCATGGAACATTTGCTGAAAACGGAGCATCTCCGCAACAAAGTGCGACGATCGATACGCGAACTGTCTCAAATGCCGGTGCAAATGCCGGTGCGGTAGTAAACCAGCAGTTCAGTGGAGGGAAGCAAATACCTTTTCCACAGGCTTTTGGGACAAGTTACCCCACTACGGCACCGCTCTTTGGGCAGTGGACCCGGCCATCATGGCAGGTGTATGAAGCACTGAATGAAGCCCTTGACTCGATGTCAGAACGGCGGCAAATAGTGTCGCCATCAGTTGCTGTGGCATTGCATAAAGATTTGCCGGGGGATACGGAGTATACGAGTCTTTCGTTTACTCGCAATGTGAATTTCTTCAGAATGGGGGATTATCTCTTTTGTCGTTATGGGGTAGATCAAAACTGCGTTCGGAATCCTTCAGGCGACCCGGCTGTTATCACCCTTCCACCCATTACCGACCATGTTGAATTACGTGGAGGGGCACTTCTTGGATTCGTACAGGCATCAACACATGAGGACAAAAAACAGGCAAATCCGTATCGTATGCGTACAGATGTTCGGCTTTTTGTTGCGCAAGGACTTGGAATTCCTCCCGCACTATTGAACTCCGGAAGAGTCCATATCCTGTATCTTCCTCAAGGAAGTGCAGTGAATGCTGGATACAAGACAGATGGCAACACGACGGGCATTTTTGCATCCATTGCGGGATTTCTATCGCAAGGGACCGGTGCACTTGGAGCGAGCTACACAACGAGTGAAGCACAAGCGATGAACGCTCCACAAGTCGGGCACCAGTACTTGGTCTTTGCAGATTGGGCACGTGGGCCGTATATCAACATTGATCTGCGCCCGAAGCCACCCGTAGAACAGCCACCGGAGCAAAAACCCGGTGTCGTAGTCACGGTGAACAACAACTTTCCACCACAAGCACAACCAGTGGCAGCACCGAAACCGAAACAGGTACACAGAAAGAGGGCAGTAAAGAAAGCAGTTCGTAAATGCAGTTGTACCCCAGGGAGTATTGCCCAGGTAAACTGAGTTCATTCATCTTTTGATCGTAAGGAGGAAATATGTTTAGGAAATTTGTAAAATTTTTCCTGATCTTCATGTTTTGTATCGGGGGCATGGCGCAGGCCGAACCCTCGGTACATCTCGTGCATCAGTATCGACTGACCGGAGGTCTCGGCTTCTCGCACCTCTACAGTAAGCTTAAGAAGAAGCTTGTTGGAACTGAGTACGGCGGGAAGCTTTATCACGATGGCTATCGTAAACTTCTGGAGGAGTGGGCCGCGATCGAAGGGATCGACCCCGAGAAAGCAAATCACTTCACGAGTCGATTGTTTACGGTGCCGGCATATGGCCAGCTCGCAGATGATGCAGACAAGTTTGTAATTCTCGAAGATGGCGATTGGGCCACCGATGAGACGATGACCGTAGATGGTGACGAGTATACACGAGACGCAAAGTCTGGATTGTATGTGGTAGCAGAAACTTCTGATCAAGTCGCAGAACCCGAAGCGACCAGCGATGGCGGAAATCCCCAAGTCGCGAAATTGGAAGAGCAGGTGCGCAAAGCAGGCGAATTGGCGACTGTTCAAGCGGGGAAGATTGCCTCACAGGGAACGACAATCGGGCGCTTGGAGGATGCTTTACAAAATGCAAACGCCAAAGCGAAAGAACTGACCTTGGGGAATCTAATTCAGAATCCTCTGGTCACCGGTCCAGTGCTTTTGTTGGTGTTGGCGGCTTTCGCTGGTGGGTTTTTCCTGAGCAATAGGAAGTTGCGCGGAGAGCTTGCTGGCATGAAGGCAGAACGGAATCACGCAAATCTCATGTCACTGATGGAGGATGAAAAAGAAACTTCACCCCTCCCCGAAGAGCTGAGAGACCTGCTCGTCTTACTGGATGGATTCCAGGAGACATTGTCTGGTCGCGGTGTTACTTCGGATGGGCATGGGCTGTATCTTCCACGTGCTTACTTACTGGACGAGAAGGGAAGGAGGTACGTCTATGTGTCATGGAATGACGTTCCCATCGTGTTTGATGGACAGCAAGGAGAGCTTCGGAAACGTATCGTGAACAACGAAGGGTTTCAGCAGGCACTCGGCATTAGGGTACATGAAGGACAAGTCGCCGAAGCAGCATAGGCTGCGGGGCTACGAGTAGAAGTTTGAAGTTAGATTGCTTGAAGACAGCAGAAGGGTTTGCACAGCGGTTTCGTGCATTCGCCCAAAGTATGTCGCGTGCTGTTCCGGAGGGGGCCATAGGGGTCGCTCGAAGGGCAGGTAAAAGCAAATAGTTCTTTTGAAGAAATGAAAAACCACGGACAACTGAGTCCGTGGTTATTTTTTTTCCAAATTTTATTTCTCGCCTTCTTTCGTCATCAGGAGAAATGTCTCGAGATCTTTTGGCCCCAGGCTGCCGTTGTCTCGGTCTTCTACTGTCACCGTGTTGGACTCTATCTCTTTGTCGCCGAGGACGAGGAAGTACGGGATCTTCTGCATCTTTGCGTTGCGGATTTTTTTACCCAGCGATTCGTTTTCGTCCCAGAGCTCCACGCGGATGTTTTGCGCGAGGAGAGTTTGAAATACTTTTTGCGCATACTCGTGGTGTTTTTCAGAGACAGGAAGTACCGCTACTTGTATTGGGGCGAGCCAGAAGGGGAAGGCGCCATTTAAGTGCTCGAGGAGTGTTGCCATGAACCGCTCGATGGAGCCCATGATAGCGCAGTGGATCATGACGATCTGCTCTTTCTCCCCCTTCTCGTTCATGCACACGAGGCCGAAGCGCGATGGCTGGTTGAAGTCGAGCTGGATGGTAGCCACCTGGAGTGTGCGGCCGAGAGAATCTTTCGTCATAAAATCTACCTTCGGGCCGTACATTGCCGCCTCACCTTTGCCGTCGATGTAGCCCTCAACTCCGCGTTTCTTGAGAAGAGAAAGTATAGCATCTTCTGCTTTCTCCCACACCTCTTTTGTGCCGAGATATTTTTCAAATGAGTCCGGATCGTGGCGTGAGAAACGAACTTTTAAATCTTTAAATCCGAATTGCGCGTAGAAAGTATCGATAATATCCCAGATAGCGAAAAATTCTTGCTCGATCTGATTTTCGCGGCAAAATACGTGTGCATCATCTTGGGTAATGGAGAGTACGCGTGAGAGGCCGGAAAGCTCGCCGGATTGTTCGTCGCGATAGACCATGGTTGTCTCGCAGTACCTCTGTGGCATGTCGCGGTAGCTTCTCTGCTCGGCATCAAAAATCTGAGTGTGATGCGGGCAGTTCATCGGCTTCATGGCGTAGAGGTGCTCTTCTCGCGTTTGTATTTTGAAAAGTTCGTCGGCAAATTTCTGCCAGTGGCCAGATGTTTCGTAGAGATCTTTTTTTGTGATATGAGGAATGGTGACTTTTTGAAATCCTTTTGCTTTACGAAGTTCCCAGATGCGGTCGTTTAAAAGCTCACGCACGATTGTCCCTTTCGGTGTCCAGAGGGGGAGTCCTGGTCCGACAAGCTCTGAGAAAATAAAGAGCCCGAGCTCTTTTCCGAGCTTGCGATGGTCGCGCTTTTTCGCTTCTTCGATCATCGTGAGGTACGCATCGAGTTCTTCCGGTGTCTCAAATGCGAGGCCGTAGATGCGGGTGAGCATGGTATTCTTCTCATCTCCACGCCAATACGCTCCGGCAATGCGCTCGAGCTTGAACGCATCCGTATTTATTTCCGAAGTATTTTCTACGTGCCCTCCTCGGCAGAGGTCGATGAAGTCGCCTGTCGTATAGAGGGTAACTTTTTCTCCTTTCTTTTCTATCTCATCTATCAGCTCGAGCTTGTACGGGTTGGCGGCGAATATTTCTCGCGCTTCTCTGGGAGAAACCTCGCGACCCTCAAAAGGAAGTTTGCGCCCGGCGAGCTTTTTCATCTGCTTCTCGAGCTTCTTCAAGTCTTCTGCTGCGGGCGTCTTGCCCTCTGAAAATTCGATATCGTAGTAAAAACCATTCTCCGTCGGCGGTCCGATGGTGAGCCGCGCATTCGGGTCGTGCTCGAGAGCTGCGGTGGCGAGCAAGTGGGCGAGCGAGTGTCGAATGTTGTGAAGAAGGTTTTCTTTTTCCATGGTTTTGTTTTATGGGTGGCGCAATCTTACTTGGCGTATTTCGTATTCGAGGCGGTCGTTGTGCTCTTCGAGTTTTTTTATTTTCTCTCGAGCTTCTTCGAGCTCACCCCAGAATCTTTCCACTTTGTCGCGGAGTGCATCGAGACCTTTTTCGTCGGCGACGCGAGATACTTCTGCTTGGATATATACTTTGGTCGGCTCATCAAGACCCATAGAAATTTTTGTAAAAAGAAAATAATAAAAACTTTTAGCGCCTATTCACTCTCAAGCATCTCAAATACTTTCTCGTTCGTCAACACGGTTTCTACGTAGCTTCGAGTGCGAATAGGGTCGGCATCTTTGTAGTGCTCAAGGAGGTGCTCTACTTCTTTCTCGATATCTTTTTCGTCGGGAGTTATTTTCTCTTTCTTGGCGATTTCGGCTAAGGCGAGATTGCTCTTTACGCGGTCTTCTGCACGAGGAGAGAGTTCGTCACGGATTTCTTCTTCCGTCTTTTTCGTGTGGGTAATATACTGCTCGAAAGTTATTCCCATAGCCGCTACATCACTCTTGAGCTGTTCGAGCATAGTGCGAAGCTCGGTCTCGATCAATATTTTAGGAATATCGCCATCCATCTTTTTGATGATAGATTCGAGGATGCGAGTGCGGGTTTTCTCTTTTTCGCGTCGTTGTTTTTCTGCAAGAATATTTTCTTTTATCTTGACGCGAAGCTCCGCAATGGTCTCAAACTCTCCGAGGGCTTTTGCAAATTCGTCGTCGATCGGAGGGAGATTCGCTTCGTCAAAGTCGGCATCGTTTTCTCCTGGCTTCCACCCGGCGCGGAGTTTGCGAAGCTCGGAAAGAGCTTTTTCGACTTCGTCATCTTCTGCTTTTACTTCTTCTTTCTTTTTGAGAGCATCTTTTGCGAGAGCTTTGTAGTCGGGGAGGGTGAGGGTGGGGAGGACGGCGGTACGGATAGTAAAACCGAGTGGGTTGCCGACGGCGAGCTTCGTGAGGGTAATAGCGGGATGTCCAATAGCGTCGATATTGTGTGTTTGAAGGATCTCCGGGTACGCTTCACCGAGTGCAAGCTCAGCCATTTCCTCAAGGATGCTCACATCTCCGATCTTGGAGATAATGACGGCTTCCGGCACATGCCCTTTGCGGAAGCCAGGAAGATCGACCGATTGACTCAAGTTTTTAATGGCACGAGGTCGATGTCGCTCGAATTCTTCTGTTGGGATTTCCCCCTCAATCTCTATTTCTGAGTGGGGGAGTTTGTTTATTTTTGTGTTGGTTTTCATAAGCCTCAGTCTAGCAAAATCGTAGGCAAAAGCAAAACCCCTCTGATTTTGAGGGGTTTTGTGAAAAAGCTCTCTTTTTGGTTATATTGTCTGAAGCTCGGCATCCATGTTGACGTAGCTCGTGCTGTTGAGATCCTTTTCAATAGATGAAACATCATCCGCTGAACTCTGTGTGCTCAAGGCTGCTGCTGCAGAGTCGGATGGAGCTTGAGCAGAAGGCTGTACGGGAAGCTGTTGCTCGGTGTTTTCTCGAAGAGCTGTATCATCTCCCTGTGGTACTACGTTGTCCTGCATCTTACTGCTCCAGAGATAGAGCCCGCCGATGACCAAGATGACAATGATAATAATCGAGCCGATGAGCGCGCCCATCGATTTTTCTTCAGGAGCTCCAGATGAAGGCATCACTGGAGAAGGGTTTTGTGTGTTGTCCATAAATATTTAGTATTTGCTTGAATAAAGAGCTTGGAATTATTGAGGGGTCGTTGTTGCGGTTTCTTTCGGGTCTTTCTTTCCTTTGAGCTCGACTACAACTTTTACGAAAGCCTGGTGAGCTGCCTTGATAGATTCAATGGCGGTGTGCACAGAGTCTCGGAGTTTTTTTACGCTCGCCGGGATGGTGCCTGGGGTAGTAGTACCAAGGGTGGAAAGTTCTGTGACGACAGCTTGTGCTTGGGATTTTGCCGTTGCGGCATCGGTCTTTGCTTTTTCGAGTTTTGTCTTTGCATCAGCAAACAATGTTTCTGCTTTAGAAACATCCACTCCATGTTCTTTAAATTTGGCGATACGGGATGCGATGCGATCAGAAATCCCCGTGAGTCGTTGCACTGCGGCGTCGAGGCGCATAAAGACGATGTCCATGTGTTGCTTTGCAATATCTTTTCTCTCTGAGCGAATGTCTTCCCGCGTATCTTTGATATTGTCTCTCTTCTCTTTAATGTTTGCGCGGACGTCCTCCCTCTGTTGGGCCATGGTGTCGCGCGTGGTGGTGCCGGCCGCTTGGGCGAGAATGGCTGGACCGAGAAGCATTGCCGAGCCGATAGCCGCGGCGGTAAAAATTTTACGCATATTTCTTTTCGTTATTGTAAATTTATAATAAACGTTAACCTTCTTTCCATTTCAGTATACACAAGGGGTGGGGTGGGTGCCATGATGGGCTGTGCATAAAACTGTGTAAAAACAAAACCCCGGAGCAGATGTTTCGGGGTTTTGTTTGAGTCTTTTTAGTTTTCAAGCTTTGGGGCGTATTCTTTCTGGTACCGCTCGGCGCATTCTTTGATAACCTTGATGGCTTCTTCGGGTCCGTGGAATGTCTCCACTACTCCGGTGCCTGGTTTTTTGAGGGCTTTGTAGTTCTCCCAATAGTATTTTGTTTCTTTTTGCCAGTATTCACCGAGGTCTTCGAATGTCTTGATGTGGTCAGATCGTTTGTCGTCATTTAAGACAGCGATGATTTTATCATCCACTTCACCCCCATCGATGAATTTCATAACGCCGATGATGCGAGCCTCTACGAGCGACCCGGGTACGAGTGGCTCTGTGATGTTTACGATTTCAATATCAAGCGGATCACCGTCTTCGTCCCAGGTAAGGGGGATGGCGCCGTATGTAAATGGATAAGCGAGAGATGAATAGCCAACGCGATCGAGCTTAAGTTGCCCACTTTCGGTGATCATTTCATATTTGTTGATGCTTCCCGCGGAAACTTCAACGATCGTATTTACCACGCCTGCTGCTTCATCGGAAAAAGGTGGAAGTACGTGCAGAAGGTTGAGCATGTACTTGGAAGGTTTGTGGTCTATGTTTGCCATAAGTATATGGTTAGGCATCACAGAGTACTTAAATTTCCAATGTCTGGCCGAGCAGGGCGAGGAAACCCGAGGACTTGGAAATTTAAGTACTCCGTGATGCTGTTAATAATTATTCTTTTGTCTCTGCTTCCTCTGGTGTTTCCTCGCTTGCTTCTGTTGGACCAACTTCTTCTGTTGTAACTTCTGGTGCTTCTTCTTCTGGCTCTGTTTTTTCTATTTCAGTCTCTTCGGAAGCTTCTTCCGCGCTTGCTTCTGGGCCGGTACCGCGAATGTCGATCTTCCACCCCGTGAGCTTTGCGGCGAGACGAGCATTCTGGCCGCCCTTGCCGATAGCGAGAGAGAGGTCTTGCTCGGCTACCTCTACGTCAGCACGGTGCTCATCTTCTTTGAGGGATACCGAGAGGATTTTTGCAGGAGAGAGAGCGTCGGCGATAAATTTCGAAGGCTCTTCAGACCATTCGATGACATCGATTTTCTCGCCACCGAGCTCGCTCATGACAGTAGAGACACGTACGCCACGCTGACCTACGCACGATCCCACTGGGTCGATGTGCGGGTCGGTAGAGTGCACTGCCATTTTAGAGCGGCTCCCTGGCTCGCGGGCAATGGCTTTAATCTCTACTACTCCACTCGCTACTTCCGGCGCTTCGATTTTGAAAAGCTCTTCGACAAACTTCGGATGCGTGCGAGAGAGGCGGAGGTTTATGCCACGCGGAGTCTCTTCTACTTTATAGAGGTAACATCGGATGCGCTCTCCCGGGCGGTATCGCTCGCGTGAGTTTTGCTCTTCGTAGGGGAGGATGCCGGTGGTTTTGCCGAGGTCGACAAAAATATTTCCACGCTCGACGCGCTGCACGATGCCGGAGACGATCTCACCCTCTTTCTTCCCAAACTCTTCGAGGGTGGTAGATTTTTCTGCCTCGCGCAATTTCTGGATGATGACCTGCTTTGCGGTCTGTGCGGCGATGCGGCCGTAGTCTTCTTTTGTCTCGAGGGGGAAGACGATTTCATCTTCGAGCTGTGCGTCTTTCTTTATGAGCTTGGCATCGTCGAGGAGGATGTGGTGCTCGTTGTTGAAGCGGGTACGCATGTCTTCCGGGTCGCGCTCCTCTTCGATTTCCTCGCCGTCTTCGTCTTCTTTTGGAATGCGGACAATGCTTTCGTCGACGACGACTTTTACCTGAGAGAATTCTGTATTTCCTGTGTCGAGATCAAAGCGTGCGCGCACAATCTGACCCTTCTTGCCGTACTCTTTTTTGTAGGCAGCCGCAAGTGCCGTCTCGATAGCCTCGAGGATTTTTTCTTTTGAGATTCCTTTTTCTTGGCCCATTTGGTCGAGGGCGGAACGAAGGGTTTTAAGGTCAAAATTCATGGTTTAGTTTAGTTTTATAGTAATCATTCTTATA
>CALMXW010000040.1 GCA_937871115.1 uncultured bacterium | reverse complement strand
CTCACGAGGGAGGCGCCAGACATCTGCTTGCAGCAATGTCTTTAGTCGACGAGCTCGCTCTCGCTGAACGTCGGGGTTTTGTAAGGGAAGCTCAGCCGGTTTGGGTTCGCAGCTTTGGGCGAGACGTTCGTGATGAGCATGGCCAGCATTTTCATCTTGTCTTCCATTACTTCCGGCTTAAACCGGAGACCATCAATGGTGCTTGCTTCCGGGTCGACACCGGCGTAGAGGTCGATCATATGAACACCGTTTCCACTGAAAGCGTTGTTCCATGCCATGCGCACGCAGTCGTATTGCTGATCCGTGATAAAGGGTGGCAATACTTTTCCGTAGAGCTCCTGGGAGTGCATGCTGGCGTAGCTTCGATCGATATTGGAACGATCGGGCATTTCCTGCACGATTACTGCGAGACCTTTCGCGCGTGCATCATTCACCACACCCGCCGTGTTGGCGAGCATCGTCGTGATGCAGTCACCACCGTCATAGTCCTTAGCGAACGTGCAGTCTTCCGGCGGCGTAACCACCAGAACCATTGCGGTCGGGAGATACTTTGAGGTCACGTTGTCCCACGCGAATGATGCCGCGTATGTGCGAGCGAGCCGTATTGCAAAACCCGCGTTCCGGTAGATCTTCCCGTCGTCGTAGAGGTTGATCTTCCGGGCATTGTAGCTCCGCGCACCTGCTGGTGTGCTGGCCACAACCCGCCATGGTTCGGCAATGACTCTCGTCAGCGCTCGACCAATCCCTTCGTACCCGCGTAACTCAATGGGGGAGACCTGCCACCCCTTGGTCCCAGCAATCTGGAACGGTGGAGAGTTTTCCCCCGCTGCCCCGAGGACGATGACCGTCTTTGTCGGGAGGAGGGTTACGGGCCAAGCGTTTGCCGTGCCCGCGAACATGAGCAGTGCGGTGAAGCACGCCCACATACATACCATTACTTTTTTCATCGATAACTCCGTTGAGTTTTTTCAAAAAGGGTATTACTACCCGGTTGTATGGTCTTGCCTTCAGTATCCTTTGACGAGAAATATAAAAGAGCAGACCTTGCTCACATTATTATATTATTGGATTTATGTCAAGAGTAGAAGAAAAAGTACCCAAAAGAAAAAGCGCCCCCCGAAGGAGGCGCCGAACTCATTGCGAATTCAAATGTTGACCATTATATCAGTGAGGAGTGCAGAGCACTGGGATGATGATGTTGCTCACTCCGAACGCTCGGAGTGGAACTTCACTCGGCGGAGTGAACGGGTGGAAGAAGTTCCACCAATTGGCCGGGTCGGTCGCACCGATGACAGTTGTCGCCTTTACCGGCTGGCAACTCTGGGTGAGAAGCCCGGTGTTGGTGCTCGGGATGATCTGTGAGTTGTATCCGAAGCTCCACGAGATTTCATCGGGCACCCCTTTTGAGGAGAGTAACGCGGTGTTTCCCGAAAGGCCGACACTGACCGCGCTCATGCCGCCACTACAGACGATGGATGTGAGAGGAGACCCAAACCTTCCAACACAGAACTGCTCAGGATTCTTCGATCCACTTCCACTTACGAACCAAGACTTCCCGACCTCGCCGCTCACTTCGATACCAAACGGAGTGTTGTTCACTCCAACTGCCGGCACCGTGGCGGTGAAGGGGAGAGCCTGGACGGGCGTCGACTTGAGCGGGCCCCAAGTGGTGTACCCATCCGGTCCAACCCTCATCGACGACGGAGCATAGTAGAAGGTACCGCTTTTGAGTCCGAGTGGGAGATTGCGGGTGAGCGCATCCTGCACCGATTTGAAAATCCCGATCTCGTTAAAGAAATTGCTTCCGTGACTCCCCATCGCCACCACATTAATGCGGCAACGGAGATGAAACTTCGAGCAAATATCTTGCATGACGAAAAGATTTTCATTCGGCATGAATGCATCCACGAGTGCCACTGTGATCTCAAACTGCATTCCTTGCAATTTTGCGAGCACGTCCGGCGCAACACCTGCGTACACTCCGTTCACCGAGCAGGAATTCTTTGCGGCAGAAAAATTTGTCGTACCGCAAAGGATCTGCAATGCCGCTTGCATCGTCTGGCTGGTGTTGATCCCCATCGCACCTCGCTTGTGTGCGAGGTCGAAATCAAATCCGCCATCAAGCGCAAACGCCATCGCCGGCCGCAGGTAGATATTTCCCCACGAGCTCAATGTGTCGGGGATGGAAAGCACCGGCACTGTCGCCGCGACAAAACTGATGCCCATATACTTTTGTAGTTTCGTCGCCCAGACGAGAGCTTCGCCACCCCCGCGAGAGACGCCGTGAAGTGTCGCACGCTTGAGTGAAATATTGAAGCGCTTCGCCACCTGTGTGGTGAAAGCTCCCACAGCATCTGCTGTCCATGGCGCAAAGCCGAGGCCTTCGCGGCCGCACTGCACCATGAATATCGCTTCGCCCTTGGTCCCGTTTTTCACGGAGAGCACCGACTGGATAGCCGACTTCACTACGCTCCCGCTAAACCAGCCGTCGTTGAGACTTTCGGTGTAGCCGGTCCCTTCGAGAGTGAGAAGTGATTGCCTCGTCGGATCTCGCGACCATCCCGGAGGAAGGTAGAGATACCCAGTGCAACCCTGGTTTGTCCCCGGCACGTTGTAGGTCAAGCCGGTAACGATCTGCACTCGAGCTTGGTCTGGCCTTACGCCATACAGCCCGGTGCCGACCGCATTGAAGACAGAGACAGGAATGCCCGTGACCTGCTGAATGTATAAGAGCGTCGGGTCGATATCCGAAGCTTTCACTCCCGTTGGGTCCGCCATCATACCGTACATCGTGTTGAAGTTCGGCGCGATGCGCGGATTCAGCGGGTCGGTGTGCTTTGTTGATCTGGTATATCGCAAGTCCGGTGCCGTGCCTCCTGGTGCCGGAAAGTTTGTAATGATGCAGTCCGGATAGGCGAGTGCTCCGTATGTTTTCGACGCAGTGTCGCATTGTACCGCTTCGGCAGCGTTCGCGTTTCCGAGGAACCCGAGAGCCATTGCTCCCAGCCATAATGCTTTGAATTTCATTTGAACCCCCCAAAGGGTGTAGAGAAGAAAGAGTGTTTCCACTCGAGAAAGCCCAAACCTTACGGGTAACATTTGAATGTAAAGAACAGGCCAAAGAGAGACTATCATATCTCTTGCATTTGTCAAGGTTTTCTGACTAAAAAATACCCCCGCGGCACATCCTTGTGCAACGGGGGTTGTTATTTCTTTAAACGAAGAGTGGTTGGAATCCTACGCGCCCAAGCTTCCGGGGCTGAGCTCCGAAGTGCTCGTCGCTATCGGTGCTTCCGGAGGGGTCTTGGGAGTGTCTGGTTTGTCGCTCCAGTTTTCCGGTTCACGCGGCTCACGGCCTTCCATGATGTCGTCGATCTGCAATCGGTCGATCGTCTCGTACTTCATGAGCGCTTCAGCCATCACGTGGAGCTTGCCGATATTTCTCTTGAGGAGTTTTTGGGCGCGCTCGTAATTTTGATCTATGATCGCGCGGATTTCCTCGTCAATCACACGTGCGGTGTCATTGGAAACGCTCTTGTGTTTCGTGACCGATCGGCCGAGAAACACTTCGCCCTCTTCTTCCATGTAAGCCAACGGGCCCAAGCGTTCCGAAAGGCCCCACCTCGTGACCATGTTTCTTGCGAAGCTTGTCGCGCGCTCGATATCGTTTGAAGCACCGGTGGTGATACCATCCTTTCCGGCATGAATCTCTTCCGCGATGCGCCCACCAAACAAGCTCGATATCATGCTTTCTAGCTGCTGCTTGCTTCTGCTGTACGAATCACGCTCCGGTAGAAACATCGTGATCCCGAGCGCACGTCCGCGTGGCATGATGCTCACCTTGTAGACCGGGTCATGCTCGGGGACCAGACGTCCGAC
>CALMXW010000039.1 GCA_937871115.1 uncultured bacterium | reverse complement strand
TCGCGAACTTCTTCGTCGGAAATTTTTCTTGCCGACACGGCACCACAGTACGCGGTGATTTCTGCGGGGAAAAATAATATGTACGGACATCCGCACAAAGAAGTGCTCGACCTCCTCGCGAAACTCAAGATTCCATATTTTAATACCGCCGACCAAGGGACGATAATATTTCAGAGTGACGGAAGAACCGTAGTGCGGAAATAACTTTTGCATAAAATATAAAAAAAGACGCTTCGGGGGTACCAAAGCGTCTCTAGTCTTTTCCTACTGTATTGTTCTTGTCACCCGAGAAATGCATTCCACTTCTCCTTGTACTCACGCGCTATTCCGCGCCAGAAGTCTTTCGGGGGCAGGCGTCCGTGACCGATCGACCAGAAGCACTGATAGATGATGTGCCACGGGGGGAGGAAGAGAAGCTCAAAGAGTCGTTGTAGCTGAGTCTTCACTTTTCTGCGCACTCGTTGAGCACGGGGTTCGCGAGAATAGTCTGACGCGAAGTTTGCAACATGGTGCCCCGGTATGGGGACGAGTTCTTTCCATCCGCGATGGTTTGGATCAACCTCGATGCGTTGTTGTGTCCAACTTGCAAACTGTGCCCAATCACTCACTGAGTCGCACAATCCCTCGAGTTGCAATCGTGCGTACGCCACAGCGACAAAGAAGTGGTCATAATACCAAGACCAACGGCTCCGAAAATATTTCCGCCCATCACTTGGGGGGTAGTTCTTGAGATACTTTGTGAACTCAAGATAATCTTTCCGATGCCGAATGATTGTTACAAAAAGCTGAGGGAGAAGCACGAGAAGAAAGGCTCCTCCCAGCGCCACCTGCCAGTTCTCACAGAATTCGAGCAGGATGTTGAAGACCCAGACGATGCCGAGGACAGAAAGAAAAAGAGTCAAAACGTTCATGAGCGTTCCTCATGTCAAAATCGAGTTGTGTAGCCGTGTATATTATATCACAAGAAACTAAATTGGCAAGTCTTTTCCACGGAGATGCTCAACGCGGAAACGGTAATTCGGGATATGGTGCCGCATGTGTTCTTCCTCACCTTCAATCCACGAAGGGTCGTGTTGGATCTGCTCGTGTTTGTCGGTGCGGGTGGTGTGGGCATCGTGAAAATCTACGAGGCGAATGAGCCGTGCGGTGTTTTCGAGATGCTCGCGTGCGTGAAGGTCGAGAGTTTCCGGAATGTCGTCGAGAGAGAGGCCATAGGCATGTGGCTGGAAATGGTGATGAAGCCCGGCGACAAGAGCAGGAAGGGGAAAATCTTTCTCGAGCATTTCGTAGCCGTCTCTCGGATGTTTTTGTATAATCTCGAATTCTTGTGGGGTGAGTGTTCTTTCGCAGTTAAGAAGTTCAAGTGGCGTGTGGCACTTGCCGATGTCGTGTGCGATGCCGCCCAAGAGGGGGAGCGAGAGGTCGTGCCAGCCTTCTTCGCGCGCGAGTTCGCAAGCCGCGATGCCCACACGGAGGCAATGCTGGTACGTGGGCTCATGATATTTTTTGAGTGGCTCCATGAGCGCCATGAGTTTTTCCCATTCATCTTCTTGCACGCCTGCTTCTTGTGCAAGCGCTCGTGCTTCTTCTTCGAGAGAGTGGAGAGACATAGAATAAATGTATCACGTAATTCACAGTAGGTGAATGAACTTTTCTGGTACAATGAATCCATATGCCTGAGCAGACAAGTAGCGGAGAAAGTGGAATTCCAAAAAATACCCTCGAAGAACGACTCAAAGTCGCAAGCCATCAAGGAGTTTCCGGGCTGTGGTTTCTTGTACCAATTTTTGTTTTGGCACTCGGGTCAGCTACTCTCGTTTTCGGTTGGCAATATCTTACGCCACTTATGCAGACGGGAGGTATTTCTACCGCCGCTGGGTACGGTATTCTCGCCGGGTGTCTTTTGGCGACACTGATCCTTCTTTCTGCTATTCGCACATTGCTCTCTTTTTATTTTACCAATCGTACCCTCGCTCGCAGTTTGCGATTTGAAAACGAAATGCTCCGGCTCATTGTGGAGGGGGTCAATGATGGCACGTGGGACTGGGACGTCATCAAGAAAGAAATTTATTTCTCTCCGCGCTGGCTCGAAATGTTTGGATATCGCCGTGGGGGACTTACGAATGATCCGGCCGCCTGGCTCGCACTCTCGCATCCAGAAGATTTGCCCGCGGTACAACAAGCACTCGAGCTTCATTTCGAAGGGCGGACACCGTTCTTTCATGTGGAGCATCGTATTCGCACACTCGCTGGTGAATACAAATGGGTACTTGACCGCGGTCGTGCTGTTTTCGATGACAAAAAACAGCCAATCCGCATTTCCGGATCGACGACAGACATGATGCGACTCAAAGAAGTGGAAAATGTTTTAAAAGGCCAGGCAGAGCAACTCGAGCGCGCAAACGAAGAGATTAAACATGAGAAAGTAAAATACCAAGCCTTGCTCGCCTCTATTGGAGAGGGGATGATCGCGACAGACAAAGAGGGGAAGGTCATCGTGATGAATGAGCGCGCGGGCAGCCTCCTCGGACGTACTGTTTCTGAGTGCATGGGCAAAAGATTTTCCGATGTGGTGGCTGTTGAAGAGAATGACAAAGAAGAGATTGTTCCCATGGAAGAGCGGCCGTTTATGAAAACGCTCGCCGGCGGAGTGAAGGTGTCGACCACGATGTGGTATGTGCGCAAAGACGGTACTAAGTTTCCGGCAAGCGTCACCTCCGCACCGATTGTATTGGAGGGCGAGACACTCGGTGTCATTGTCGTCTTCCGAGACATCACACACGAAAAAGAGATTGATAAAGCGAAAACAGAATTCGTCTCTCTCGCTTCACACCAGCTCCGCACTCCACTCTCGGCCATCCGTTGGTATTCGGAAATGCTCATCTCGGAAAAGCTGGGCC
Organism: uncultured bacterium; assembly: GCA_937871115.1. Classification (GTDB taxonomy): domain Bacteria; phylum Patescibacteriota; class Minisyncoccia; order Phycocordibacterales; family CAIJYI01; genus CALMXW01. The sequence goes on along the minus strand of CALMXW010000039.1, from coordinate 738 downwards.
CGCTCAATGAAAATCAGCGTACATATCTGAAAGAAGTGTACGACAGCAATCGCCGCATGATCGACCTCGTGAACGCGCTCTTGAATGTTTCGCGTATCGACCTGGGTACGTTTGCCGTCGAGCCAGTAGATACAGACATCGTCGCCATATCCGAAAGTGTCCTCATGGAGCTTCGCGTGAAGACCGAAGCGAAGACCCAGACAGTCAATCGCGATTATGAAAAAGATTTCCCGAAAGTAAAAGTCGATCCGAAGCTCATGCGCATCATTTTGCAAAACCTTCTCTCCAACGCGGTGAAGTATACTCCCGAGCACGGCACTATTTCTGCCGCGATTCATCGGAGCGAAGACGGGAAAAATATGGTGATCAAGGTTTCAGACAGTGGTGTTGGTATTCCGAAAAATGTGCAGGATAAAATCTTTCAGAAACTTTTCCGTGCAGACAATGCAAGGCAGGTGGAGAGCGAGGGTACTGGGCTCGGGCTGTACATTATCAAAGCGATAGTAGAAAAATCTGCCGGACGTACGTGGTTTGAGTCGGAAGAGAATAAAGGTACGACGTTCTTTGTAGAAATGCCCCTTACGGGAATGATTGCGGTGCACGGCGCAAAGGACCTGTCGTAGACTTGAGAAATAAGGTACAATGGGATAAATTAAACAATAAATATGCCAGATTTTTCAAGTAAAAAAGTTCTCGTTGTTGAAGATGACCGTGTGCTCCGGCGCGTCGTCGTAGATG
>CALMXW010000038.1 GCA_937871115.1 uncultured bacterium | reverse complement strand
GCGGGTGAAAAAGTTTTTGCGCGAAAAATATTCTCGCGATATTTCACCAACGTACATTTGCGAGCTTAAGATAGACGGACTCAAAATAGTACTCACGTATGAGAAAGGGCTTTTTGTGCAGGCGGCGACGCGAGGTGATGGACGTGTGGGCGAAGATGTGACTTCCAACATCCGCACCATCGAGTCGGTACCACTTCGTATTTCCGAACCACTTGATGTGGTCGTAGAAGGAGAGGTGTGGCTTCCCGAAAACGAGCTCGAGCGCATCAATGCAGAGAGGAAGAAGAAAGGCGAGCCACTCTTTGCTAATCCGCGTAACGCCGCTGCCGGCTCCATCCGCCAGCTTGATCCGAAAATCGCCGCGTCGAGAAAACTCGATGTCTTTATGTACGATATTGCAAAAGAAGATATCCGCCCGCCGAAGACTCAAGAAGAAGAACTGAAGCGCCTGCAAAGTCTAGGCTTTAAAGTAAATCCGTATTTTCAAACGTGTAAAAATATCGAAGAAGTTATCACACACTGGCATCGATGGGAGAAAAAAAGAACGAAACAAAAATATTGGATCGACGGCATGGTGGTGAAAGTGAATGAGCGGGAATATCAGGATGCGCTCGGCTACACCGGCAAAGCTCCGCGATGGGCGATAGCTCTCAAGTGGCAGCCAGATCAAGTGACGACGGTGGTGGAAGACATTGTGCTCCAGATCGGGCGCACGGGTGTACTCACTCCCGTAGCGCATTTGAATCCGGTGCTTCTCGCGGGCTCCACTATTTCTCGCGCGACACTTCACAATGAAGATCGGGTGAAAGAGCTCGACGTGCGGGTGGGTGACACGGTGATTTTGCAAAAAGCGGGCGACGTGATTCCCGAGATCGTGAGCGTGGTGAAAGATTTACGCACCGGAAAAGAAAAGCCATACATCTTTCCGAAAAAAGTTTTGGCGTGCGGAGGAGACGGAAGTATAGAGCGCGTGCCCGGCGAAGCGGCGTGGCGATGCGTGGACAAAACTTCTCTCGCGCAGACGAAACGCAAACTCTACCACTTCGTTGGCAAGCATGCGTTTGATATCGAGCACATGGGCCCGAAGAATATCGACCTTCTCATGGAGAACAATCTCATTGCAAATTTCGACGACATCTTTACGCTCACTCGGGGCGACCTACTTTCGCTTCCGAGGTTTGCAGAAAAGTCGGCAGACAATCTCCTCGCGTCTATTAAAAAGTCTCGAGAAATTCCACTCGCGCGTTTTCTTGTCGGACTCTCTATTCCGCAAGTGGGTGAGGAGACCGCGGAAGATATTGCAAAACATTTTGGGACTCTTGCGCCTATCGAAAAAGCAAAATCCGAAGAGCTCGAAAATATTTATGGCGTGGGCGAAATAGTAGGGAAGTCGGTGTATTCGTGGTTTCGTGATGAAGAAAATAAAGCTCTCGTAAAAAGGCTTTTGAAGTATGTGAAAATTCTTCCACCGGAAATTTCTGCGCCGAAAGCTTCTCTCTCTCTTGCTGGAAAAACTTTTGTACTCACGGGCACGCTTGCCAGTCTTTCTCGCGATGAAGCGAAAGCCAAGATTAAAGCCCTCGGCGGCGATGTCACGGGCTCGGTTTCAAAAAACACTTCATACGTGGTGGCAGGCGCGGACCCTGGCTCAAAATACGACAAAGCAAAAGAGCTCGGGGTGCCGGTGCTCGACGAAGCTGCTTTTGAGGAACTTATAGGGAAGTAGCCGGAGCCCTTGCTTTATTTGGCGTAATGTGATATTGTCATGGCATAACAAAACTATGACCTATAACCAACAGAGTGGAGGACAGGGACGAAAAGCGCCGTTTGGGCGCTCTCATTTTGCGAGCCGAGGTGGAAAGCCGGGTGGATCTCGCCCAAGCGCCGGTCCACGCAGGGCTTTTGGCGGTGCGCGACACGGCGGGGGTAAACCCCGTGGTGCACGGGGTAAGTATCCCGTCTCGAGTTTTGATGTTTCCAACTTCATCAACAAAGCAGTAATCGTCCAAGAAGAGACAGAAAAATTTGTCCCCGAGCATACTTTCGCTGACTTTGCGCTTCATGAGGATTTGAAACGAAATATTACAAACAAAGGCTTTACGCTCCCGACTCCCATTCAGGACCGAAGCATTCCGCATATCTTTCGTGGCGACGACCTCGTGGGCATTGCCAATACCGGTACGGGGAAGACGGGCGCGTTCCTTATTCCTGTTATCAACAAAGCGCTTCAGTCCAGAAACGAAGGAGTCCTGGTGCTCGTGCCGACGCGCGAGCTCGCGACTCAGATAGAAGACGAATTCAACGCACTTACCCCTGGTCTTCGCTTGCGCGCGGTGTCGTGTGTCGGCGGTATGCCAATCGGAAAGCAGAAAAGCCTCTTGCGACAAAACCCAAATATCGTTATCGGTACGCCGGGGCGCCTCAAAGATTTACTCAGCACCCGCTCGCTCGTCCTCTCTGGATTTGCAACAGTGGTACTCGACGAAGCAGACCGAATGCTCGACATGGGTTTCATTCAGGACTGCCGATTTATTCTTTCCCACTGTGCGCCAAAGAGACAGACACTCTTCTTTTCGGCTACTATTTCATCTGAAATTGAAAAATTGATTCAAGAATTTCTCACCAACCCTGTACGCATTTCCGTGAAGACAGGAGACACGGCAAAAGAAGTGGAGCAAGATGTTTTGCGCGTGCCGGAAGGGAAGACGAAAACAGATGTACTTCATGATCTCCTCATTCAGCCGGAATTTAACAAAGTGCTCATCTTCGGCCGTACAAAACATGGGGTAGAGAAACTTGCTCGCGAGCTTACTGGCCGCGGGTTTAAATCCGAGTCTATCCATGGCAACAAAACACAAAGCCAGCGCCAGCGTGCTCTCGATATTTTCAAAAAGAGCCGAGCGCAGGTGCTCGTCGCTACCGACGTGGCTGCCCGAGGGCTCGACATCGCTGATGTCTCACATGTCATCAATTACGACCTCCCAGCAACTCGTGAAGATTATATTCACCGCATTGGCCGCACTGGCCGCGCAGGGAAGAAAGGGAAAGCGCTCACTTTTGTGTAATTTCTCTCTCCGAAATACTAAACTAAAAATGACATGCGTACTTTGTGCACATGTCATTTTGTTTTTAGAAACGGAAAGTATTATACTATAAGTATTTCGTAACTCACAAAAACTAGTAACTAATATAATTATGAAAAGGACGATAATCTTTCTTATCATCGCAATGCTCATCGCGGGCGGCGTATGGTGGCTTTCGAAGAGTACAAAAAATCTCACCCCCACGAGCCGTATCACAAAAGAAATTACCATTACGGCAAAGAATTTTTCTTTTGAGCCGAGCGGTGTATCGGTACAAAAAGGCGACAGGGTAAGATTGATCTTTAAAGACGCAGAAGGGGAGCACAATCTCATAGTAGACAAGCTCGGCATTTCTCTGAAAAAAGCTTCACCTGGCGATGGAGATGTCACAGAGTTTACTGCCGACACCGTCGGCACATTCGAGTACTATTCTTCTGTTGGCGATGACCAAGCTCAAGGAGTACGCGGAATGCTTTCCGTTTTGGAATAGAGTTTCCATGTCCCATCACATTTATCAGACGAAAGGCTTTGTGCTCGGGAGCTCGGTGTTTGGCGAGGCAGATCGGCTCGTGCATGTTTTTACCGAAGACCTCGGGCTCGTGAGTGCTGTCGCAAAGTCGGTACGAAGTGTGAAAGGAAAACTCCGATACTCTCTCCAAGACGGGGCTTTTTCGCGAGTGAATCTCGTGCGAGGGAAAGAAGTGTGGCGCGTGACAGATGCCGAAGAGCTTTCGAGAATTTCTTTTGCCGAGAGTCCGGAAACAGCGCGCACCATTGCTGGTATCTTTTCTTTTGTGCGACGATTTATACATGGCGAAGGGCGGGAGGAGGGAGTATATGAGGCACTTTCCGAATCGTTTTCTTTTTTAACATATGAACAAAGCGTGGAAGAGATAACAAGAGAAGAACAGAATAATCTTCTCCTCCTCGCCATGTGGCGCATTCTGTACGCTCTCGGATATGTGGAGGAAGGGGAGTATATCCAAGGTGAGATAAATAAAAATATCCTTTCTGAGTTTTCAAAAAAGCGCACACAAGTTTTGCACAAGATCAATGAGGCAATGAAAGATTCGCACTTGTAATTCACAGTGTTATAATAAAGACACATGCCGGAAGAGAATAATCATCCAAACATCGGAGAAACTCCCGAAGAAAAAGGGCGCATTCGGTCTCTCGAAGAGCGACTCTATTCGCGTGATAAAACAAAAATCCACCCGACAAAATATACCGAGCTCCATCCGAAAAAATTCTTCCTTCCTGAAGATTGGAAAACCGAGACGAATGACGAAGATTTTCTAAAGCTCAAGCCAAAACCAAAACCGGAGAAGAGTAGTATCTACAAATATATTTTTATTGTTGCCGTCGTGTTTTTTACTATTGCGTCTATTGGCTCCGCATTTTTCTTTTTTATAAAACCAAATATTCTTTCTCCAAACAATGTAAAAGTTTCTCTCCTTGGTCCGGTTTCGCAAAAGGGGGGTGAGGTGCTTGAGCTTCAAGTCGTGATCGAAAACGACAATCCCGCACCGCTTTCTTCGGCTGTCTTAAGCGTCGCCTTGCCCCCTGGAGCAAAGACCGGAGCAGACTTTGACCAAGACTTGCTGACATTCCGAAAAGATTTGGGGACAATCGCAGCACACGAGCGTCGCATTGAAACCGTGAAAGCACTTCTTCTCGGCGGAGAGAAGAGCGAGCAGGATCTCCACGCTACTCTCACTTTCGGGATAGAAGGAGAAAAGTCTACCTATACAAAACAAGAGCTGTATGCAGTGACTCTTACGGCTCCACCTATTGCGGTGTCGGTAGACATGCTCAAGGAAGCAAATTCAGGACAAGAGATCACTCTTTCTATAGATGCCGACTCAACCTCCGTGGCGCTTTTACATGGAGCACTCATTCACGTGGATTATCCGGTCGGCTTTACTTTCCACTCCGCTGTCCCAGAGCCTTCGAGTGGAAACAATGTGTGGGCTTTTGGAGACTTGCCGCCGAGTGCGCATCGGCACATTGAAGTAAAAGGAGTCTTGCAGGGAGAAAACAATCAGCAAAAATCATTTTGGGTTTACTCGGGCATTTCCGGGCAAGACGAAAAAAATATCAGCGTCCTTTTTTCGAGTACCTTGAAAACCCTTGTACTTCAGAGACCGTTTCTTGATATTGGCCTTACGGTAAATGGGGTGAATAATCCTCAAGCGATACTCGCGCCAGGCCAGGATGTGGACGTGGCTATCTCTTGGTTCAATACTCTGCGAGATAAAATTTTGAATGGAGAAATTGAGGCCAATGTTACGGGGCCGATGGTAAGACGAAGTAGTTTTACTGATGAAGAAACAGGTGGGCTCTACAATTCTTTCAATGACACGATGTTCTGGGAGCGACGCACCACTCCGAGTCTCGCAGCTATCGATACTGGAGGGCAGAGTACGGTCGGATTCAAGTTTGGTCTCGTGCCGCTGGCAGACGCTACCGGGCTTCACTTCAAAGATCCGCAGTTTGATGTTCAGGTTTCGGTGCGCGGGCAACGATATGCGGAGACCGGTGTGCCAGAGGAAATTAAATCATTCGTGAAGAAAACTATCAAAGTAGGGACAACGGCAAGTTTGACTCAGAAGGTGGTGTATTCGCAAGGGCCGTTTCCAAATACCGGACCCATGCCTCCGCAAGCAGAGAAGGAAACGACCTACACAGTGATCTGGGACATTTCCAACTCAACGAGTGATGTTGATGGTGTGCAAGTGTCGAGCGAGCTCCCTCCTTTTGTGCGGTGGGTAGGCAATGTCGACCCAGCCACAAGCGATCTTTCTTACAACGATGTGAGCCACGCGATTATTTGGCGGGTGGGGAAAATTCCTGCCGGGACAGGGTTTGGTACTCCTGCAAGAGAAATAGCTTTTCAGATTGCCTTCTTGCCGAGTCGCGGACAGGTAGGGGCTTCGCCATTTCTCCTCGAACCGACATCTTTTCAAGCAAAAGATACGTTTACTAAGGGTTCAATCTCCTCGCAAATTCAAGCGCAATCTACCGCCCTACAGGATGATCCGAAGCACACAAGAGAAGGGGGAATCGTCTTGCCGTAGCTTTCTTCGCTGGTTGTACAGAATTTCATTTGATGTAATATAAAAGAATAATTATAAACTCCATGAATCATCCTTCTCCGCAGCTTATTCAAATCAGTCTCGGCACGATCATTAAAGTCGTCCTCGTCTTGCTTGGATTTTATACACTCTATCTCCTCAACGAAGTCGTGCTGGTCCTCCTTACTTCAGTTGTCATCGCCTCTGCGGTGGAGCCAGCGGCGGTGTGGTTTGTGCGGCGAAAAGTCCCACGCACGGTGGCAGTCATCCTTGTGTACCTGATTACCTTTTCCGTCTTTGCTATTCTTTTCTTCCTTTTCATTCCGCCAATCATAAAAGATTTTACGCAATTTGTTTCTTCGCTTCCAGCTCGCCTTCATTTTCTCGACACATGGAATCCGTGGCGCGACACGTTTGATTACCAGACGGTATTGCAAAATATTCTCGTCTCTCAGAATTTTGTCTCTTCAGGGACATCTACGGGCACAGACATCGCCAACACCATCGGTGGAATCTTTGGAGGGCTTGTTGATTCGATCTTGGTACTCGTTATCTCTTTCTATCTTTCTGTGCAGGAGCGCGGTATCGAGAACTTCTTGAAGATTATCGTCCCTCTTAAACACGAAGACTACATTCTGGATCTTTGGAAACGATCGCAGGCAAAGATTGGCCGATGGATGCAAGGACAAATTCTTCTTGCCGTGCTCGTGGGTGCGCTCGTTTTCCTCGGGCTTATGATTCTCGGTGTGCCGAATGCTTTTGTCTTTGCTATTCTCGCAGCGGTCTGTGAGCTTATACCCGTATTCGGTCCTATTGTCGCGGCAATACCCGCTGTTGCCGTAGCATTTTCCGATAGCGTCGGACTCGGTCTCGCCACCACGGGCCTCTACCTCATCATTCAACAATTTGAAAATCACCTCATCTATCCGGTAGTGGTGCGAAAAGTGGTCGGCGTCCCTCCGATCCTTGTGATCATTTCGCTTTTGATTGGCGCCAAGCTTGTGGGCGTCGTGGGTATTATCCTCTCCGTGCCACTTGCCGCAGCAATCATGGAATACGTGAACGACCTCGAGAAGAAAAGAGCAGAGATTATGGCCGGATAACAAAGCGAATGAGTAAGAATTTCTACATTACCACCACACTCCCGTATGTGAATGCCGATCCTCACGTTGGTTTTGCACTCGAGATAGTACAAGCAGACGCACTTGCGCGCTGGCATGCGCTCTTGGGCGATACGGTATTTTTCAACACGGGCACAGATGAACATGGCGTAAAAATTTATCGCAAGGCAGCAGAGCAGGGGAAGGATACCCAAGAATACACCGATGAATATGCCGAGAAATTTCGTGCGCTGAAAGAAAAACTCAATCTCTTTGCCGATATACATTTTATACGTACTACTGATGACCACCACAAAGCGGCGGCACAGGAATTTTGGCGCCGGTGTCTTTCTGCGGGAGATATTTACAAAAAGAATTATCAGGTGAAGTACTGCGTCGGATGCGAGCTTGAAAAAACTGATTCAGAACTGGTAGAGGGAAAATGTCCGCTCCACCCCACTACGGAGATCGAGCTCATTGATGAAGAGAATTACTTCTTCAAGTTTTCAAAATACCAGAAACCGCTTCTCGAGCTTTACGAAAAGAACCCAACTTTTGTTTTGCCAGCATCACGGATGAATGAGATTCGTGCTTTTGTAGAGCGCGGCCTCGAGGACTTTAGTGTCTCGCGTTTAAAATCCAAAATGCCCTGGGGTGTACCAGTGCCAGATGATGAGACGCAGGTGATGTATGTGTGGTTTGACGCACTCGCAAATTATATTTCGACGCTTGGTTGGCCCGAAGATGAGAAAAAATTTGTAGCGTTTTGGGGCACAGAAGAAAATCCAAATGCTCTGCAAATTGCGGGGAAAGACAATCTCCGTCAGCAGTCTGCGATGTGGCAAGCGATGCTCATGTCGGCAAACCTTCCGTCTTCAAAGCAAATTCTTATCCACGGATTTATCACGAGTGGCGGGCAGAAGATGTCCAAGTCTCTCGGAAATGTAGTAAACCCGGTCAGTATTATAGACGAGTACGGCACGGACGCGCTTCGGTTTTTTCTCTTGCGGCACATTCCGACTTTTGAAGATGGGGACTTTACCATGGAGCAATTTGCGCGCGCATACAATGCTGACTTGGCCAACGGCTTGGGTAATCTCGTCTCGCGGATTATGAAAATGGCGGCAACAAACTTGCCCGGCCCAGTAGATATTTCAGTATCAAAAACTTTCACCATAGAATTTACTGAATTACTGGAGAGTTATGAAATAAAACATGCACTCGATTTTGTCTGGGCAGAGATAGAGGATATTGATGGTGAGATTGCCCGCACAGAGCCCTTTAAACTTGTGAAGAGTGATCCTGAAAAAGGGAAGGAAATTATCGGTACTCTTGTTGTGCGACTTTATGGAGTGGCAAGACTTCTCGCCCCATTTTTACCAACAACAAGTGAAGTGATTATTGATTTGGTAGAGAAACATAAAACACCTACCACCCCAATCTTTCCCCGAAAAGAAAGTGCCGTGTAGAGAGAGCCCTGTGTAAAACTTTTCCACTTCAAGCGATGGTATATAGGTGCTACTATATACGCATATACTCTATTACTAGCCTTGCATACTATGATAAATAAAAAAATATTTTCTTGGCCAATGGTTGCCTTGGCAATTTTCTCGTTTGTTGCTGTTGTGACTGTGACTCTGCCAGCTTTTGTCTCTGCTGCCAATACCACCTACTATGTTGACCCGGCTGGCAATGACAGTGACAACGGCACCAGTCCCGCGACTGCATGGAAGTCCCTCGGAAAAGTAAACGGGAGTAACTTTGGCCCAGGAGATAAAATACTTTTTAAACGTGGTGGTGTCTGGCACGGATCTTTGAGGATAGATACTGCGGGTGCGGCAGGTAATCCAGTCTACTACGGATCATATGGTACGGGAGCGAAGCCGACGATACATGGTGACGGGAACGTCATGGCTCCAATTGATATTGAGGCAAACTACATTACCGTCGAAGGATTTTCCGTCACCAACTTTGATGGGGCAAATATCTTTGACGGCGCAGAGGGGAACAGAAGTGGTATCTTTTTAGGAAGTGGTGCGAAAACAAATATTAAGGTTATCGGAAATGAGGCGTACTACATTGAAGGGTTTAGCAACAAACCCGCGACCACCGCTGGTGGAGGATTACCTCGAGGGTCGACAATTAATGGTAATATCTATCAAACGACTGGGATCGGCAATGTTTTTGGTCTCTCAACGGATAATCTGACCATCGAAGGGAATTATGTCCATGACTCGACCGCTACTGGCATGAACGTACACGGGAAAACAAATCTTCTTGTTCAAAGCAACTCCATATACAATGTCGGGGGTGACGGCATGGTCATTTATGACGCAACAAATCCTCTCGTTCAGTTTAACTCCGTAATTAAAGCTAATAATAATAGTGGCAACAGCCCTCGCGGCCCGGGTGTGATTGGCTATCACGGGACATCTGCCATTGGACTTTGGTTTTATAGCGTAACGGGTGGTGTTGCGCAATACAACTATGTAGAAGCAACAGAAAGGCCCATTTATGACGGACAGGCATTTGACTTCGACTTTTTTGCAAGAAATTCAGTTTTTCAATACAACTACAGCCGCGACAATGTGGGTGGATTCATGCTCGACGCGCGAGCCGGTGGCGAGGGCGCTGCTCGTGGCAATATCGCTCGCTACAATATCAGCGTGAACGATGGATCGCGACAGGGAAATGGAGAAGGATTCTTTAATGGACACATCAATAATTACAACAATGTCTTCTACCGCACCGATGGCAAAGGATATCTCGTGACAGGAGATGGTACTTTTACCAACAACATCTTCTACACCACCGGCAACACTACCTATGGTGGCACCGGTCGCACCTTCACCAACAACGCCTTCTTCGGCCACACGCCATCAAACCCAGGGAGCGGAGCGGTCATCGGTGGTGATCC
>CALMXW010000037.1 GCA_937871115.1 uncultured bacterium | reverse complement strand
AACTTGGGAGATTTTTTATTGGGTAGTAAAAATGTAATGCTTTGGTATAATGAACATCAGAAATATAAAACATAAGATTACTTACTAAATAATATAACAACATGGGAATAGAAATGATGATGCCTGCCTCGCAGGAAAATAGTGAAGGGAATGCTTCATTGGCTGAAATGAAAGCACAGCTTGAGGCGGCAACACAAGAAGAAAATACTCTTCGGGCAAGACTGGATGTAATCATAGCTGAATATAAAAAAGGAGCGGCAGAAATTGGCCAAGATCAATACGATGCTCTTGAAAAAGAATACGACGAGAAAAATCCACTCTGGACAGAAACCATACAGCGACGAAAAGACTTGTCGGCTAAAGTAGAGAAAGCGGAAAAAGAAAAAGAACTCTCAGATCTAGAATCCGAGGCAGAAGCAAAGAAGCAGGAGATAGAAGATCTCAAGACAAAGATTGATGTCATTATCGGGGAACGAAACCTTCCTGGACTCGAGAGTAACAACAAAGACTCTTACGACCGACTTGGGGCGGAGTTGAATAAAGTCTCCGAGTTATTTAACCAAGCAACGAAAGAACACGGGGATTTGGTACACAAGATCTCGAAAATAAAGGAAAATACAGGAGCATAACCCTTCACTTTTTTGTTGCCGGCTGTTATAGTATGGAGGTATGGATACTGACCCAAAAGACACAAACACCGAAGAGCACGAGGAAGATCTCGTCTGGGAAGAAGAAGGGGAGACAGGCTCTGATAAAATAAAAAAACTCCGAGAAAAACTTACCGCCTGTCAGAAAGAGCGAGACGAATATCTCGCGGGTTGGCAGCGTGCCAAAGCAGACTATGTGAATGCGCGAAAAGAAGACGAGCGCAATCGCTCCGAGTTTATTAAGCTTTCCAACAAAGAAATTCTCCTCGACATGATCGCGGTGGCCGACAGCTTCGACCAAGCGCAGGCAAACAAAGAAGCGTGGGAGAAGGTGGACAGAAATTGGCGGATCGGAGTGGAATACATTGGAAGCCAGCTTCTTTCTACTTTTGAAAAACATGGCCTGAAGCAGATCAACCCCCTCGGTGAGAAATTCAATCCAAACGAACATACTTCCGTCGGCACCGTACCAGCAAAAGATGCTTCAGAAGATGGAAACATCACGGTGGTGGTACAGAAGGGTTATCTCCTTCACGACTCGCTTATCCGCTCTCCGAAAGTCGAAGTCGCCGTATGGCAAGAGAAGTGATAAAGGCATTGCCGCTCTACTATGAACAGAAACAACTTTAGGTCCTTTGAAAAATTCCACACTCTAAAACTCCTTTTTTGGGCAGTGGCTTTTCTCGTTTTCGCTGTCCTGGTATTTATTTTCCGAATTGTTTATGAAAATAATCTCTCCAAACAGTCCACCCAGAGCTACCTCGCCACTTCCACCCCACCAGCGACTCCTGCGATAAACAACCAGGTCACGCCACCAAAAGATGCCACCTCCTCACCCGAGGTAAAAGATGTTGCACCGCAAAACACACAAGTACTCATCCTCGATACGCCTACCGGGTGGCTCAATGTCCGCTCCGGACCTACAACGACGGAAACTATTGTCGGGAAAGTAAATCCGGGGGAGACATATGATCTTATTCAGGAAAAAGATAGCTGGTACAAGATCCATTTTGCCGGGCAGGAAGGCTGGATTACTTCGCAATACGCCAAGAAACAGTAACTTTGTATTTTATGGAGGCTATGCTAGAATTTCGTAAAATATTCTTGCACGCTTAGCTGTCTTGGTAGTTAGACCAGAATATTTTCGCCAAGTGGTTGTTTGGAAGATTGTATTATTTGCACGCTTAGCTCAGTTGGTAGAGCACTCCCTTGACGTGGGAGTGGCCAGGGGTTCGAGTCCCTTAGCGTGCACCAACAGAAAACTTCTAAAGAGTTTCTCGTTTCTCTTTCACGAGAAGAAGCATCCCCATCGCCACTAGGGTGAGCGCCGCGGAGAAATAAAAGGGTGCGGTGATGTTGATAGTGTCCCAGAGGATGCCCGCGATGACGGAGGCTGGGAGGGCGGCGAGACCGATGACCATTTGGAAATTCCCGAGAGTACTCGCGCGATGGTCGGGAAGCGAGAGCTCGGAGACGAGCGCCCTTTGCACTGGCTCGATAGCGCCGAGGTGAAGGCCGTAGAGAACGAAGGTTGTAATAATTGCGATCGAATTTTGGAGGTAGATGGAGAGGAGACATGACAAGAGCCAGAAAAGAAATGCGAGGAAAAGTACCGGCTTCCTCCCCACACGATCGGCCATTTTCCCAAACGGAATAGAAACGCCAGAGGCGACGGCGTTGTAGAGGAGATAGAGGACGGGGATGGCTGTCACAGCAAAACCAAATTTTCCCGCATAGATAAGGAGGAAAGAATAGCTAAATGATGCCAGAGAAAAAATGGCGCTCAACAAAAGATAGCGCTTGAGGTTTGGGTCGAGCTCCCGAAACGGGACTTTGAGAAACGGCGACTCAAATTTTGAGTGAAGGGTAGACTCTTTCGTGAAGTGAAAAATAAGAAATGCGCCGATGAGGGATGGAATTGCCGCTATGAGGAAAAGCTTTTCGTACCCAAGGTATTTGAAAAAAAGAATCGTAAAGATGACACCGCAGACAGCGCCAAGATTGTCCATCATTCTCAAGTATCCAAAATTGCGGCCTCGGTCATGGTCGTTTGAGATATCCGCGATGACCGCGTCTCTCGGAGCGCCACGCATTTTACCGAAACGATCGAGCACTCGAAAGGGGATAATAAACTGCCACGTTGAGACGAGAGCATACCCGATACGCGAGAGCCCGGCAAAAGTATACCCAAGCCAGATGAATATTTTGCGCTTTTTCGTCTTATCCGAAATGTATCCAGAGATAGCCTGCGAAATCGCCACGACCGCTTCGCCGAGGCCGTCGATGAAGCCGAGAATCGCCATGTTTGCGCCAAGCACGGTGGTGAGGAAGATTGGCCAGAGGGGAAAGATGAGGTCCGCGCCAAAGTCGTTGAGGAATGATGCTATGCCGAAAATCTTTAGAGTTTTTTTCGATTCCGGCATGAAAAACTATTTGGCTTTTAAGAAAATATAAATGTCTTCGAGAGCTCGCACCGCATCACCAGCGGCAATATTGTTTTGATGATAGAGCACGTCGGTACAATCGCCCGCAGCCCACACACCTACGCTCGAAGTTTGCTGGGTACGCGGGTCTATGACAATCTGCTTTCGATCGTTTAAGTTTACGAGATCTTTTACAAATTCTGTCGCGGGGATTTGCCCAATTTCCACAAAAATTCCGCCAGTAGGGAGCTCTGTTTCTTCTCCGGACTCTTTGTTTTTATACCGAAGCGAAGAAACAAACTTCTCGCCTTTTATTTCTAAAAGTTCTACCCCCGCAATGCCTTTCATGTTTGGCGTATCGAGGACTTTGGCTACCGTCACTGGGTCGGCACGATATTCTTTCTCATTCGAAAGGAGTGTCACACTCTTTGTGTAGGCGAGAAGCTGTGCTGCTGTTTCAAAGCCGGCGTTCCCTCCGCCAATGACCACCACATCCTGCCCAGAAAAAAGAGGGCCATCGCATGAAGCGCAGTAGGTGATGCCCTTGTTTTCAAACTCGGCCGCTCCAGGTACCGTGAGCTTTCGGCGGTGACTCCCAGTAGAAACAAGAACCGTTTGCGCCTCAAAAGTAGAACCTCCCTCGAGCGTTACAACAAAATGCTCATCTTTTTTTGAAATATTCGTAGCCTTCTCTCCCATCTTGATATCGATAATGTCATCCGCGTATTCTTCAACGTGTTTCCGGAAAGAATCTGAAAGTTCCGCGCCAGAAATATGTGGAGTGCCGATCCAGTTTTGAATATCCTCGGAAACATTGGACTGTCCGCCCCAATCAAAAAGCACGAGCGCGGTCTTGAGCCGCTTTCTCGCCGCATACACCGCTGCTGCCGTGCCCGCAGGCCCACCGCCAATGATTACAAGGTCATACATGTGAAAATGTAGGGTTTAAAACGATAACAAATCTTCTTTACGCCTTACTTCAGCCTCGAGCGTCGGAGAAATGCGGGGACAGACCACTCACCATCATCTGCAGCATCGTCGTCGATAACCTCTTTCTGTTGTGGTTTTGCAGTGGTATTTGTCTGAGTTGGTGGAGTCTCTGGTCGTTTTTCTTTCTGGCGGACTTCAATACCTTCGTCAAAGCTAAAGTCGTTGTAGATTTTTCCCATAGAGGAAGGAGCTGGGGCCTGCACTGGTTCTTTTTCTTGCTCTCGGGTGTTGCTCGTTGGAGCAGGAGCTGGGGCAGGAGTCTGTCCAGCTTCTTTCTTTTCACGCTCGGAGAGAAAGAGCTTTTTAGTAACATCACCCGGAAAACCGGTGGCGATGACCGTAACACGCACTTCGTTTTTCTTGAGCTTCTCGTCTCGCACGGCACCGAAGATAACCTTTGCATCTTTGTCGATAGACTCCGTAATAATCTTCGCGGCTTCCTGGACCTCAAACATAGTAAGATCGTCACCACCTGCGATAGCAAAGAGCACTCCGCGGGCTCCGTGAACAGAGATCTCGAGAAGAGGGGAGTTGATGGCCGCTTTCGCCGCTTCTTCTGCGCGCTTTTCTCCCGATGCTGTGCCGATACCCATGAGAGCCGGGCCGGTGTTTTCAAGAATGGCTCGGATGTCAGCAAAGTCGACATTGATAATACCCGGCGTAGTGATGAGATCGGAGATCCCCTCGACAGCCTGCTTCAAGATTTCGTCACAGATAGCAAAAGCGTTTTGAAGCGTCGTCTCTTTTTGCACAATACCGAGAAGGCGATCGTTTGGGATCATGATGAGCGCGTCTACTTCACGGCGAAGCTCATCGATGCCCTGCTCAGCAATCTTCATCCGCTGTGCGCCCTCGAAGAAAAATGGTTTTGTTACCACGCCGACCGTCAAAATCCCGAGCTCCTTTCCTACGCGAGCCACTACCGGTGCTGCACCAGTACCCGTACCACCGCCCATTCCAGCCGTGATGAAGACCATGTCTGCACCTTTGATGACGCTCTGGATTTCTTCCTTTGTCTCTTCTGCGGCGCGCTTGCCTACATCTGGGTTCATTCCAGCACCAAGCCCGCGAGTGAGATTTTTTCCGATGTGAACTTTTTTTGAAGCAAGGGAATGATGCAAATCTTGCGCATCAGTGTTCATGACAACAAATTCAACACCCTTCACCTTCGATCTCACCATGTGGTTGACCGCATTTTTACCAGAGCCTCCGACACCGATGACCTTGATCCGAGCAAACGCTTCTATTTCAGGAGTTATTTTAGCCATAATTGTTGGTGTTCTTTATATAATTGGGTTCATCATACCAAAGCGGGCAGGAAAAAGAAAGCATTGACGGCGCCCGGATTTGTTTCTTACGGCAAGAATTGTTTTACAAAATCTGCAATTTTCCTCTTCATGCCTTTTGCGGTGTGGCGCCAGGTGGGTGCCTCACGACCAGCCGAAAGTCCCATGACGCAAAGCCCATAGGCTACCGTCCAGCTCGGGACACTTCGTACTTCGCTGTGTTGTTTCTGTTGTGTGCCTGCACTATTTGTCGGTACTCCGAATGAAGGATACCCAATACGCGAAGGAATTTTGAGGGTGTTTTTTGCAAAATCGGTAATAGCTTCGATGCCTGAGCCGCCGCCAGTAATAACAATTCCTGCCGGCAAAAGCCCGCTTCGATCAATCTTCTTCAAATGTGCATCCACCAACTCAAAAATATCTGAAAGACGCGCGTTCATGATGTCGTCGAGCCGGCGCCTTCCTCCCGGAGGATCTCCTGCACGGCCCGTCTTGATGTCCTCTGCCTCTTCGAGTGAAATCTTGAGCCCCAGTGCTACGTCATTGGTAATATCTGACGAACCGATAGGGAAAACTTTGAGCGAGATGGGGATATTGTTTTCAAATACGACAATAGAGCAGGTCTCCGCGCCAATATTCGCAAGGAGGCAGCCCGCGGTTTTCTGCTGGCGAGTGAGGGTAACAAAACTTGCCGCGATAGGGGCGGGGAAAACGTCTTCTACCTCAATGCCTGCTTCTTCAACAGCACTTAACAAATCGTTTACATGCTGAGCGAGGGAAGTAATAAAAAGCGTTTTGACTTCGAGCTTCACTCCGCGCATACCTTGCGGCTTACCAAGCACTTCTTTACCGTCGAGTCGATATGCGAGGGGAATGAGATAAATTACTTTTTTATTTTGTATTCCAGGTACGGTAGACTCGCTCATGGAAATGGCTTTCTCAACATCCATGTCAGAGACTTCGCCGTCTGCGCGCGAGACCATGGCCGCACCGTAGCCGGTAAAACCTTCGAGTCCCACACCAGCAGAAGAAACAAATGCTCGACGGACTTTTACTCCCGCCGCTTTTTCTGCTTTTGCTACTGCAGAAGAAATACTGCGCACTGCGTCGCCACCATTTACGATATACCCATGCCGTAACCCATGCGATTCCGCAATGCCCATACCGAGTATGCGCGGAGTTTTTTCCTCGCCATTCCATTCGGCAATGACCGCACGCACCGAATGTGTCCCCACATCAATGCCGGTTACAATGTTCCTATTTGACGACGCCATATGCGTCTATTGTACTATCCCCAGCACATCCTTTCAAATTTTGGCAAAAGTGGATAAAAAATGTTGTTCTTCTTTGTCCATTTTTTCTCCGTGGTCGTGACCTTTGAGATGCAAAAGTCCGTGAATATAAAGTTTTATCAAAAAGTTTTTTGTGCTCATCCCAAACTCCGGCGCGCCTTTTTCGGCCTCACGCGGGTCGATAAACATTTCCCCGGAAGTTTCAGTGAATGGGAACGAGAGTACATTCGCGGGTTTATCTTTTCCACGGTGCTTGAGATTGAGGCTTCGGGAGCGGGTGCTGCCCACGAAAACGAGTGAGAGTTCGTATTCTTTGCCGAGAATTTCATCCTTCAATTGGAACAAAAGCGCCTCGCGTATGGGCAAGGAGCTTTTGGTAAGATTGCGTATTTG
Organism: uncultured bacterium; assembly: GCA_937871115.1. Lineage (GTDB taxonomy): Bacteria > Patescibacteriota > Minisyncoccia > Phycocordibacterales > CAIJYI01 > CALMXW01. Next base: position 427 of record CALMXW010000037.1, on the reverse strand, counting down.
AAGATTTGCTTCTCTGGCTGGCATTATTTTTTCCCGCCTTTTGCTGTTTGCGTGAGCTTGCCGAGCTTCTTTAGGCGCTCAAATTCCTTTCCGCGCTCGAGTGATTTGAGTGCACGGCGTTTGCGACGAAGGGGGGACTCAGCACGCTGCTGGTATTTCCTTCCACGAACCTGGTTTAAGATGCTCGATCCTCGGACCTGCTTGGTAAAACGGCGCATGACGGAGACAGAATTCTCCGTCGCCAGCTTGTCTACTTGAATAACATACATGGGAAATATAGTAGCATGCCGAGCATTTTTTGCAAGGGCTGCGCTGGGGAAGCTAGACAGGTATGGGCTTTTATAATACTGTAACCTTGGTTTTATTTGAAAACATTACCGGGGGGTAAGGTACATGTCATACCATAAACGCCATGCTGAACACGACC
>CALMXW010000036.1 GCA_937871115.1 uncultured bacterium | reverse complement strand
TAAAAGGAAAAGTGGTATCCACCCTTTCTGTGCCGATGAGAATGCTCGAAGCATCCGACCAGTTCTTTACTTCTCTTACTCAAGTGGGGGAGGAGGCCGCATTGAAATACCGAGCGGCGCAAGGTGTTAAAGTGGGGAATATCGCCTCTCAAGCCGAACAGAAAGCCGCTTATAGATTGTATAGGCAAGACCTTTTTCCAGAGGGACAAGGTTCTGTTTTGAATGCTATAGACCACGTTACTTCTCTCGTGATGATGGCACGTAATAGCGAGAGTAAGATTCTTTCTACTGTTGCTCGGTTTACCGCACCATTCGTGAAGACCCCAATGAATATATTGAAACAGGGGATAGAGTACTCTCCGCTTGGAGTATCCACGCTTATCAATTCAGGGAACAAAATGGAGCAAGCAGTAAAAGCGATGATAGGGACTGGCGTATTTACCAGTGTGGGGATAATGGTGGCTTCTGACCGTCTTACTTGGGCCGAGCCGGTAAACGAAAGAGAAAAGAATTTGTGGAGAGCCGGTGGAAAACAACCGTATTCAATCAAAGTTGGGGACACTTGGTTTTCCTATCAGAAACTTCCTCCGCCTCTTGCTTTTCCTTTTGCTATTTCTGCCGCCCTGGAAGACGCACAAAAGAATCAGAAGATAGACGATACACAAGTGGATAACTTTTTCACTGCTTTAGCGAAAGTGGCGCAGTTTACCGCTGACCAATCTTATGCAAAGAGCTTTGGTGATCTTATCGCCGCTATCCAAGGTGGAGAATCGAGCATCGCACGATTGATATCTAATTACCCACAACAACTCATTCCGTTTCGCGCTCTTACTGGCTGGCTGGCAAGACTCTTCGATGATGTACAAAGAAAGCCTGATCCGAACGGGACCTTCATGGAGAAACAGTTGGAGCTTTTGATGATGAATTATCCAGGACTTTCGCAGTACGTACCCGCACGAATGGACGAAAAAGGAAATCCAATTCCCAATCAGAATAAAATAATGAACGCCTTTTCTCCCGTGAAGTCTACGCAAGAGGTAAAGGAGTTTACAAATTTTCTCAACAACTACGAAAAGTATTCCACGCTTTCTCGTCAGTCTTCACAAGAAAGTGCAAAGAAAAAAGACGAAGCCAGAAAACTTTACAATGAACTCAAGGCTCTTCCAAAAGATGAGGCGAACGCGAAAGTACAAGAACTCGAAAAGACCAACCCAGATATGGTAGACCAGTTGTATAACATCGCTGGTAAGTCTGGTCTCACCGTGGAAGAAAGTTATGTCAAAACTCTCGGGGTAGAAAATGGTTTGCGTGCACAATATATTTATGACTCTCTGCAACAACTAAAAACTCCAGAAGAAAAAAACGCCCATATTGAAGACTTGCAAAACAAAGGTATTATTACCAATAATGTGTATACTCAACTCAAAGAAATCATTTCTAAAACTCCAACCCAGAATGCTTCTAATCTAACACCAAAACCAGTTTCCTTTCTTGACGGAGTACTTAAAACAAAAACAGCTCAAGCAGCTGAAAATCCTTCTTACTGGATACGAAATAATGAAATAAAAGACTCTGATTTAGAAGAGGCGAAGGCTGTTCTTTTCGGAGAAATAAGCAACCGTTCTTCTGACAAACAGAAGCTAGAAGCACAAACAATTCTCAATACCGCGTTCAACCGAATGGATGAATATGCAAAACGTGGAACCCCGAAGACTCTCACAGAAGTACTGCAAATGGATAATCAGTACCAGGCATTTAAAGGAAAACAGTACACTCGATATAAAAATAATGAGCTTGATCCAACAGACAATCAAAAACTCTCAGCAATTGACTCCATGCTTGAAAAAGTACGGAATGGTTCTTTTCAGAACAATATTGGAAAAAGTGTATTTTATTCCCATAAACCAGATGGTAGAATTATCGCAACCACTGAAAACTTATTCAAATAAGCGTATAATAAAATTATGCTATCACAAATGACACCTGACGAAGCAAAAGCAGCTCTTGGACATTCAAACTCTCTTGTACAACAAGTGCTTGGGCAACAGAATCCTCCCCAAGAGCCCCAGAATCCCCCAGAATCGACGCAGATGCCATCAATAGAAGAAGACACACAAAAAGAAATAGACACGCTTAAAAGCGAATTTGATGGGTTTAAAAAAGAAGTTACTGGTATGTTGAAAAAAGAAGTGGAGAGTATCAAAGAAGATATTAAAACTGCCATTTCAAATGAGCAAGATTAGCGTCCTTCAACGTATAAATTCTGCACTTACTCCCGACGAAACATCGGTAGATTTTTCTGAACTCGACAAAAAGATTGCTGAAGTAAAACAAGGACTAAAAGAAAAAATTACCGTAAAAACACTAGACGATGTTACCGTGCAACTTGATAAGTTTAAAAAGAAAATAGATTTCGAGCCTTTGATACAGTCTATCCAAAAAATAGAGAATGACGTGACAAACAAAATTTCACATTTCTCTGAAACAGTAAACCAAAGAGTGGCTCTTCTCGAGGAACAAATTGCGAAAGATGAAATTGGAGATACGGTTGAATCAAATAGGCAGGAAACAAACTTCGAAATCAATTCTTTAAGAGGTACTCTTACTCATATACGATCCGAACAAGCTTCCGCCCTTTCAGAAACAAAAAATGCAATAGGAAAACTCCAAAACTATTTCAATGGAAAAGTATCACAAATACTCTCTGACCTTCGGAGTTTAGGGGTCAAAGATGAAACTGATATTAAAAAAGTACAAGAATCCATACAAACGTTAGAGAGCACTCTAGAGATTGTTCGAAAAGATTTACTCACACGGATAAATAATCTTCCTCATGGTGGGAATGCTCAAAGACAGATAAATGTAAACAGTTCTGTAATGTCTTTGAAGTACACGGATATTAATTTCAAAAATGGTGGCGGTATTGTATGGAGCGCATCCAACGACGAAACATATAACCGGG
>CALMXW010000035.1 GCA_937871115.1 uncultured bacterium | reverse complement strand
TAACCTTAAACCATTAACCTGTTACTTGATTATCTTAGTAACAACACCTGCACCGACAGTCTTGCCACCTTCACGAATAGCGAAGTGCATTTGCTCTTCAAGTGCGACCGGAGTTACGAGCTTTACAGATAGTTTTACAGTATCTCCTGGCATAACCATTTCTACGCCTGCTGGAAGAGCTGCTTCACCTGTAACGTCTGTAGTACGGATGTAGAATTGAGGCTTGTAACCTGTAAAGAATGGAGTGTGGCGACCACCTTCCTCTTTTGAAAGCACATAGACTTCAGCTTCGAAATCGGTGTGTGGAGTGAGAGAACCTGGCTTTGAGAGCACCTGTCCGCGGGTGATGTCTTCTTTCTTTGTACCGCGCAAAAGAATACCAGCATTGTCTCCTGCCATACCTTCCTGGAGAGACTTGTTGAACATTTCGATACCGGTGACAGTCGTCTTTACTGTATCTTTAAGACCAACGATTTCGATTTCTTCACCTACCTTGATCTTCCCGCGCTCAATACGTCCGGTGGCAACAGTACCACGACCTTCAATTGAGAAGATGTCTTCAACGGCCATAAGGAATGGCTTGTCGAGTTCGCGCTCAGGGAGTGGAATGTAGCTGTCGAGAGCGTCGGCGAGCTCGAGGATTTTCTTTGCCCATTCATCTTCGACAGATGTGGCTTCAAGAGCTTTGAGGCCGGAACCACGGATGACAGGAGCGCCTGCACCGTCGAAACCTTGCTTCGTGAGAAGCTCGCGGACTTCTTCCTCCACGAGGTCGATGAGGTCTTTGTCGTCTACCATGTCACACTTGTTCAAGAAAACAATGATCTTTGGTACGCCGACCTGCTTTGCGAGAAGAATGTGCTCGCGAGTTTGTGGCATAACGCCGTCGACTGCTGCAACTACGAGGACAGCTCCGTCCATCTGAGCGGCGCCAGTGATCATGTTTTTGATGTAGTCAGCGTGTCCTGGAGCGTCGATGTGTGCGTAGTGGCGAGAGTCTGTTGAGTACTCGTTGTGGGAGATGTTGATAGTAATACCGCGAGCCTTCTCTTCCGGTGCGGAGTCGATTTGATCAACACCCTTCATCTTTACCGTCTTTCCTGCCATGTTGAGAACATGGAGAATAGCCGCGGTAAGAGTAGTCTTTCCGTGGTCGACGTGACCGATGGTGCCGACGTTTACGTGCGGCTTATCTCGTTTGAATTCTTCTGCCATATAATTATTTTATTTACTCCTTATAATATTTTTTGCTTATAAATTTCGGCTTGGTAGCCCGAGTGACAACAGTAACAACATAAAAACTACGCCCCAGATGAGACGAAACGCGGGGTGACATAATACTAGCAAAATGCGAAAAAGAGTCAAGCAGCGCGGCCTTCCTTCTCTTTTGCCTCTGCCTCCCCCTTCAACTTTTTAGCATTCTCCCAAGCGGCTTCTGCTTCCTGCATAAGTACTGCTACATAAGGGTATTTTTCCAAAAACCTCTGTTCCCCAGCGGAAGAAACCTTTTTCTTGTCGAGAAACCTCTCCATGATAGCTTGCTCAAGCTTAGCATCTGCTATCTTATCCTCTGCAAGCTCTACCAGACGCCAGAGCTCTTTGTGCGAGCGTTCTTCACCTTGCCCATCCACACCCACCTTGCGCAAGAAAACCTCACCCCCTTCTTCTACAGGTGTTTCGCGACCAGAGGTCTCTTTTCTTTCTTCAAGTTTCGAAGCCACGTGTTCCCAAGACTGAACTCTCTTGTGCATGTAGGACTCAGCAGCATCTGAAATATCTTGTACTGGTTTGTGCCGATCAAGCCTATTGGTAAAACTTAAAAAGCGTTCATGGTTCCCCACGCGGACTCTCAAATCTTCTTCAAACAAAACATTAATTTCTCTTAAGAGCTCAACGTCCGATCTCTGTTCAAGGTTGCTCTGGCCGTTTGGTTGTTCTAATTTTTCCATAGTGAACACATAATACGCCCTCTCGAGGGCTTTGCAATAAAACTTTATCCACTTATCTTTCCAAAGCTCTCTTGGTGGCAGCAAGAATACTTTCCTTGCCCATACCGTAATGTTTGATGAGCTCTTCCGGCGTGCCCGACTGTCCAAATTCATCATCCACGCCCACAAATTCTATCGGAAGCGGATATTTTTTTGCGAGAAATTCCGCCACAGCACTTCCCATGCCACCGCGAATCTGATGCTCTTCTACGGTAACCACCGCCTTCACTCCGTGTGCAAATGCGAGAATCCCCTCTTCGTCGAGCGGCTTTATGGTGGCGAGGTTGAGCACTCGCGCCGCAATCCCCTCTTCCTCCAGCTTCCGTGCCGCCATAATCGCGTTGTAGACGAGAGCACCACACGCGATAATTCCCACGGTTTCTTCTTTCGGCTTCTGTAACACCGGTTCAAAAAAGAGTTGTGATTTTCCGATTTCAAATGGCGTTTCTTCTGTGGTCATCACTGGAGTTTTTTCGCGGGCGAGGCGAATGTACACCGGCCCGTCCATCTTCGCAGCAGCGAGCGTCGCTTTCTTCGCCTCAAGAGTGTCACACGGTACAAGTACCGTCATACGCGGAATGACCCGCGTAATAGCAATATCTTCGATAGCCTGATGCGTACCACCATCGGGACCCACCGAGACTCCCGCATGCGAGCCGGCGATTTTCACATTACGATTGTTGTAACAAATAGTGGTGCGAATCTGCTCCCAGTTTCTTCCGGGAGAAAACATTGCATACGAGGTAATGAACGGAACTTTCCCCATCGCCGCCATGCCCGAAGCCACGCTCGCGAGATTTTGCTCGGCCACCCCCATCTCTACAAATCTCTCGGGGAATTTATTTTTAAAAAGATGCATTTGTGTAGACTCGGTGAGGTCAGCACAAAGCCCCACCACGCGCTCGTCCGCCTCGGCCGCGGCCAAAAGCCCCTCGCCAAATCCTTTACGGATTGGCACTTGCTCGATGTCGGTATCCTGCGCGGTCACTGCAGGCTCGACAGCCGGATCGTTGCACGTGCGTTTGAGAACCATTGAGTGAAGTATAGCAAAAGAGGACGAAAGG
>CALMXW010000034.1 GCA_937871115.1 uncultured bacterium | reverse complement strand
CGGTACGGCACTATCGCCATCGGTGCCACCGGCGCACAAGGGAGCACCTGTATACTTGAGAATATGCGCTCGTAAAGACAGGAATGTCACACACAAAGACCCCGCCCTCGGTACAAACCGGTGGCGGGGTTGTTTTTTCACATTTTTCGTGGTATAGATACAACAGATTTTTTGTCACGTTTGAAAAACAGGAGAATATTTCTCATGAGATCAAAAGCCATCCGTACGGGGACAGTGGACTACAGCAACTGGAAAACACTTCTTCATCTTTGGGGCGCCTCAGTGCGCGACTTTCCAAGATGCACCGCGTTTAATTTCTTCGGACACAAGACGAGTTACCAAAAAGCGGAGAGGATGATCTCGAGTCTCGCTTCGAGGCTACTCGACATCTTCGTTCAAAAAGGCGACCGTGTAGCCATCCTTCTTCCAAATACGCCGGCATACACGATCTCGTGCTACGCGATTATGCGGATCGGAGCGATATACGTGCCATGCGACCCGCGACAGACCGAAGTAAACCTCCGCTTCCGTTTAGAAAACTCTGGTGCCGGTGTCATCATTGTACTCGACGCACTGTATGCAAAAGAAGATGTGCGCCGAGCTATCGAGCACGTACCGAAGATCAAGCATATTATCTTTGCGGAGACGACACAATTTTTCACCTGGGGCGAAATGCTCTCAAAAGGACTTCGCTTCTGCGCGGCAAAAGTGCATTCTGCTCTCCCCTTCTTGCCGATGTTGAAAAGGCTCGGCTTGTCTGAAAAAGAGATGGAAGAATTTCAGAATCTCCAACGCGGAAAAAAATATGTACGAGAGGCGATGCTAGAGAAACCGTCGAAGCGACACTCTTTCAGGCAAATTACTTCACGGAATATCTGCGAGAACGAGGTGGCGAGTCTGACACAGTCAACACACACACCGCAGATGGCAGACCTCGCTGAAATTATTTACTCCACGGGCACGACCGGGCCATCGAAAGGAGTCATGCTTTCTCACGAAAATCGTATCGCGAGCATACGGCAGTGCATCAAGTGGATCGGCGGAGTAGACCTTGGAGCTGAGCGATTCCTCGTGGCACCACCACTTGTGCATACCCTGGCGGAAACGCTCTTGCAGTATCTCTGCAATGCTCTCGGCGGCGAAATGGTTTTTGTCCCGAACGCGATGGATCTTCGATCAGTGGAAAGGATTATTCGCGAGCAAAAGCCGACCATTATTGCGGGTCCGCCAAAGTTGATACAAGCCCTCATCATCTTTCACAAAAAAGGGCTTGACCTTTCCTTTGTGAAATTTGTTGTCTCCGGTGGCGGAGCATTACCCGTCGACACGGAAGAAAATTGGGCTCGTGAAGTTCCTGGTATTCCTCTGATCCAGGGGTTTGGCCTCACGGAAGCGATGCCGACACATTGCAATCCTCGTCGGGGTATCATCAAAAAGGGATCTATCGGACTGCCTCTTTCTGAAACGAAACACCGAGTGATGGTGAAAAAACCAAACGGTAGTTTCCGAGAAGTGGAGGTCAGTGAACAAGGTGAGCTCTGGATACAGGGTCCGCAAGTCTTCGAGGGCTACTGGCGGAACTCAAAGGAAACGAGAGGGGTCATGACGGATGACGGCTGGCTCCGGACCGGAGACTTGGTGTCGCGAGATGAAGATGACTATTTCTTTTTTCGTGATCGAGAGAAAAATCTCATCGTCACCGATTCGGGAAATAACGTTTTTCCCGGCGACATTGAAAGCGTGCTGCGGGGACATCCCGCGGTGGAACATGCGGGAGTGGTGAGTGTCGCTGGAAAGCGGGGCGGCAAGATAGACATCATGGCGTTTGTAGTACCGAGAAATGGATTTTCTCCAACGCAACAAGAGCTCTTGGGATTCTGTGGTGACAAACTTGCGGAATACCAAATGCCACGCTTTGTGGAATTTCTCCCTCTCGAAGAATTCCCGCTTACGGCAAAGGGTGAACCCTCGTACCCCGCCCTCCGAGAAAAAGCACAAGCTCATTAAGAAGCAACCTGAAT
>CALMXW010000033.1 GCA_937871115.1 uncultured bacterium | reverse complement strand
TGGTGGTACCGTTGGTATAAAAAACATTGTTGGACCAAGTACCAGATCCCGTCACAAGAAATCCTTTGTTGTCGTTCCTGTAGAATATATTGTTGTAGTAATCAACTGGACCGTTAAAGAATCCTTGACTGTTCCCTTGTTTGGCTCCATCGTTGACGCTGATGTTGTAGCGCATTTTATTTCCTGGGGTACCGATACCGAGAACAAAACCTCCTTCGTTGTCACGACTGTAATTATACTGAAAAACAGAGTTTGTAACGCCAATGTCGAAATCCCATGCTTGTGCGTCGTAAAGAAATTTACGTGTCCCTTCTACGTAGTTGTATTGCGCCACACCCCCATCAATTCCAAAAAACCAAACCGCAACGTTTGCGATACTGCGGTACCCGAGCACTCCTGGAGTACGAGGACTGTCTCCGCTATTGTTTCCAGCTTTTATAACAGAATTGTACTGAATGAGCGGACTCTTCCCCGACATGATCACAATACCATCTGTTCCCACATTGTAGATGGCGTTGTTTTGAATAAGAGTATTCGCTCCTCCGTAAATCGAAATACCGCTTGTGGTTGAATCGTGGACGTAGTTGCCATCAATTGTGAGATTATTCAACGTAACCCCTTTAGAAAAAATCGAGCCGGTTGAATACATATTGTTGTACCCCGGTGCTCCTGCTTCAAGTGTTGTTCCACGAGGAGAGCCACCGTGTCCGCTTGCCGGGGCAGAGTTACTAAATCCCTCAATGTAATAAACTTCGTTTCCAATTATTTTTATATCAGTGAGAGTCCCGCCCCAAACACCAATTTGGATACCACTTCGAGCTCCCTCAACGCCGTCAAAAACATCGGCACCGTCAAAGTTTGTAACAGCCAAACCCTCAACTGTTGAGTAGCTTGCGGTGTTTTGTATCTCAATAACAGAAGAGACAAGTCCGTCCCCATGGAACGTTGGCTTGGCACCCGAGCCATACGCTCCATAATAAATGGGGTTACCTGCCGAGCCAGGACTTTTTATCGAAAACGAACCATGCCACACGCCGCCACGTTTAAACAAAACCGAATCTCCTGGTTTAAATGTTGCATTCTTCACTTTCGTAAGCGTTTTCCACGCCGTAGCTTGCGACGTACCATTATTCGTATCATTTCCAGCCGGGTCTATATAATAGGTAGCCGCAGAGGCCATTGACGGAAGCGCTACAAAAAAGAAAAACGCACCAATAGAAAAAACGCTTCGGAAAAATAGTTTGAAAGACATGTTTTTAGTGGGGACTCGTTGCCTGCATGTTCAGGCTCGAGCTTCACGGGTTAGTTGTTAAGTATTACTTAAATATAATAACACGATACAAAAAATACCATAGGAAAAGAAATGCACACCCGAGGACTTGTCATACTCGGGCTAAGAAACTCCTTCTTTTCTTAAGATTTTCACCTTCTGCTCCGCTCCCCTATTCCACCCACCCGTTTTTCCGTCACTCCGCACCACACGATGGCACGGAATTTTCGGATTATAATTCGTATTCAAAATATTTCCCACTGCACGGTAAGCTTTCGGCTGCCCAGCTTTTTCTGCCACCTCTTTATAAGTGAGCGTTTTGCCTTTTGGAATTTTCGCAACCACCGCAAAAACTTTTTCTGAAAAGCTGTTCATTATTTCGTGAGAATCTCAGGCTCACCGTCAGTAATTAAAATTGTGTGTTCAAAGTGCGCCGAGAGTGACCGGTCGAGGGTGCGGTACGTATAACCATCTTTCTCGAGGAAAATTCCTGGCTTCCCGAGAGTAAGCATCGGTTCAATGGCTATCACCATACCGGGCTTGAGTCTCACCCCTGCGGCTTTTTTTGTGCCAAAATTGGGAATGTACGGCTCTTCGTGGAGCTTGTGTCCCACACCATGTCCGCCGAGCTCGCGGATGATACCGTACCCATACGGCTTTACAAATTTTTGTATTTCATATCCGATATCGCTCACATGCGCACTCTTCGTACCAGGGCCTCCGTGCGACGCCGCTATGGCCACCTCGAGAGATTGTTCTGTGATTTCTAAAAGCTTCGCCGTCTTTTCAGAAATTTTTCCCACTGGCAAAGTGCGAGCGCTATCAGTAATGAGACCTTTGTGGGTAATCCCGAGATCAAGACTCACAATATCCCCCTCTTTTAATATTTTTTCTTTACTTGGGATCCCGTGAACAATCTCATCATTTACAGAAATACAAATGGTCGCCGGATACGGTGTTGCGGCGTCCCACGGACGGTATCCTTTGAAGGTCGGCATGTCTCCTCCTTCGCGGATAAGTTTTTCCGCCATTACGTCGAGCTCAAAGGTAGACACTCCGGGTCGCACCGCTCGCCCCACTTCGTCGAGCACATGCGAAAGTCGCCTTCCGCATTCACGAAGGATTTTTATTTCTTCTTCTGTTTTAATAAAAGATTTCATCAAGAGGCCGCTTCCAGTTTTGTCATCATCTCTTCAAATACCGCTTTTTCATCTTGTTCCCCATTTACTTCTATGAGGGTGCCTTTGCTTCGAAAGAGCTCTATCACTTTTATTGTTTCGGTATGGAACCATCCGAGCCGTTCGCGCACCCCCTCTTCATTATCGTCCTGTCGATGCCCGAGCATTCCCCGAATAGAAAGACGTTTCAAAACTTCTTCATCGGAAATATCGAAATACACTGCCTTGTACGGCCGCTCGAGCCAAGACATCACATCGTGAAAAACTTCCGCCTCGAGAGGTTTTCTGTTTGTGCCTTCGTAAATGATACCCTCTTCACTTGGAAGCCGGAGGGTTGATTCTTTAAAGAGATACATGGCAAGCCACGAAGGAGCGAGATGCCCTCCGTCTATTGTCGCCTTCAGCCGGCGGCCGAGCGGGGTATCTTCGGCGCCAAGCTCCCGAAACCGATTGCCTACCGAAAAAACCTTGAAGCCTGTTTGCTCAGAGAGGAGTTTTGCTTGCGTGCCTTTTCCACAACCCGATTTCCCGAGCATGGCAATGGTTTTATACGTGGCGAAAATGTTGGCCATGTTTTCTTAAAATTATTTTCAAGCTTTCATTACTCTCACCCCCACTGTACAAGAATCATATAAAAAACACAAATTTGGAGGAAAATATAAAACCCCTTGCCGGAGAGACAATGCTTGCGCATTCTACTCCAACAAGGGGTAACTTCGGGGTGGGGCACTCTTCACGAGACACCCCTTTAGTAAAAGATTACGATCATACTTCCGTACACCTCAACGATGTATTTGAGAGCACGGATAGACCCTGCGCATGCCTCCGCCTGCTTACGGTCTTCGAAAAAACAATCCACCAACCCGGCCGTTTCGTAGCCGTAACCGTGAAATTGCTTCACGAGAGCGAGAATTCTGTCCATGACGCACCTCCTCTAAAAAGAAAAGAACAGAAATTGATTAACGTCCACTGTACTCGCATTTTGTTGTTTTGTCAACTATGCCAAAGTTTTGGTGCTCTCTGCTCGGAGCTTGAGGTCATTCAACGCATTCATGAACGAAATAAACGCATCGTAGGGAGAATCGTACGGGCTGAAGTATTTGTGTATATCACCATCGTTAAACCACTTCGTGCACATGTAGTAGAGATGGTCGGAAGTTTGCATCCGCCGCCAGTCGTGCAGAAGCTTGGGGTCTTTCTTTGCCAACACATCTTTCTCAAGCTCATAGAGCTTGTGCGCCGCTTCGTGCTGCATCGAGTTTGAAAGCCAGGCGGAAAGGTCGCGCTCCACGTCCGCCCAAGAGACGAAGTGGTGCACGTCGAGCTCGCTCACCGTCGGATATCGCTCTGCCGCCTCCGATGGCGTCACGAAATCGTTGTCCGGATGTTTGTAAATCTCCCGAGGAAGCGCTCGGAGAAAATCGAAGATGCCGGTGTCCTCCCACTGGTGCTCGCCGAAGGTTTCGTAATCCATAAAAAGATTGACCACGTTGCCACTGCCGTTTACCGAAGAAACCCATTTCGAAAATTTCTCTGCAGTAAGCGGCCAGTCTGCCCAGTCGCGAGAAGAAAAGCGAAATGCCACATCGTCTGAGAGGCGATAATTTTTCAAAAGGAG
>CALMXW010000032.1 GCA_937871115.1 uncultured bacterium | reverse complement strand
TTTCGTGGGAACGAAAGTATCTTGCGGAAGGAATGACCCTCGGTGAAGCTACTGAAAAAGCCGACGCTCTGGAAACACGCGAGCGACACGAATCACAGCGCGTGAAAAATATTCTCGCTTCGCATCACGCGCGCAAAAAAGCACTCGAGAAAATACGCAAAGAAAAACTCGGAAAATACAGCACAGACTCCGTCGCCATCTGGCTTGTAGATGGCGAGGTAGTGCGTGATGTGTATTTAGTAGAGTATGCCGAGGGTGGGCATGATCTCGTGTATTCTTTCGTACCCCGCGGAGAAATTTGGATAGAAGAAATACTTCATCCCGATGAACGGAAATTCATCATCCTCCACGAGCTCCATGAAAGATTCCTCATGGCCGGAGGAAAAGATTACCCGCATGCACACAAAGGTGCCACGATAGTAGAAGACCACTACCGCGAAAATCCCGAAGGTCTCGAGGAGCGGATACGTGAGGAGATGGAGAGGAATGAAAACTTCAAACTTAGTTAGACTTTATTACAAACGGACTGAAGTTCGTGTCCGTATCATAGTAATCTTCGTCTTCCGCTTTCTTGAGTTTCGCTACGACATAATACGTTATTGGAGTGAACACAACTTCAACCAAAGTTTTCAAAAACCAAGCTGATAAAGTTGAAGAGACAAGAAGACTGTTTGGTAAGACAGAATACAATGCAATTGTGTAAAACAAGAAGGTGTTTGCTCCCTCACCCACAACGGTTGAGCCGATGGTACGCAACCAAAGATACTTTCCCCCTGTCCAGACTTTCATTTTTGCCAAGACATAATTATTAAACATTCCACCGACCCATACCGCTATCCATCCACCTAAAAGAATCCGTGGAACTGAGGCGAGGACACGAGCATAGGACTCATTCGCATCAAATCCAAAGGCTGGAGGCAGCCAAACCACAAGTTGATAAACCGAACCCGCAATAACCGAAGCGAGAAAAGCCTGCCAGACAACACTTCGTGCTTTTGCATATCCATACACTTCCGTAAGGATATCAGAAAAAATATATGTCACGGGAAAATAGAGCACGGTAGCAGAAACTGTAAAGATACCAAGTTGAATAATCTTCCCAGCTGTTACGTCTGAAATGAGCTGGAAAGTGATATACAGAGTGGTTATAAGTCCGAGATATTTGTAGGATTTCATATTCAGAAATTGTAACAAAACGCCCAAAGAAAACAAAAGTATTCTGATTATCCTAAAGCTCCCTTGCCAGCGAACACCGCCTTCTCTCCCAAATGCTCTTCGATGCGAAGAAGCTCGTTGTACTTTGACGTGCGGTCGGTGCGAGATACGGAGCCGGTTTTGATTTGCCCGGTGCCGAGGCCCACAGCGAGGTGCGCAATAGCCACGTCTTCTGTCTCTCCCGAGCGGTGCGAAATGACGGCGTGCCAGCCAGCCGCATGTGCCATGTCTACCGCCGCGATGGTTTCCGTGAGTGTACCGATTTGATTTACTTTGATCAAAATACTGTTGGCGGCTTTTTCGTCGATGCCTCTTTTCAAGAAAGAAACATTCGTGACGAGAAGGTCGTCACCCACGAGCTGAAGATTTCCACCGAGTGATGCGGTGAGTTTTTTCCAACCTTCCCAATCGTCTTCCCCGAGCCCGTCTTCAATAGAGACAATCGGAAATTCACTGGAAAGATTTTTGTAAAATTCAATCATCTCTTCCGACGAAAGTGATTTCTTTTCCGTCTTGAGTTCATATTTTCCATTTTCGAGAAGCTCGCTCGACGCCACGTCGAGGGCGAGCGCAATGTCGGTGCCGAGCATGTATCCTGCTTTCGATACTGCTTCCGCAATGAGCTCGAGTGCTTCGCGATTGCCATTTTTCACCGACGGAGCATACCCGCCTTCATCGCCCACCGTAGTGCCGTATCCTTTCGCCGCGAGTACTTTCTTGAGTGCGTGGAAAATTTCGGTCATCTGTCGAAGTGCCTCGCGGAACGATGGTGCGCCGATGGGAAGAATCATAAATTCCTGAATATCGGTCGAATTGTCCGCATGCTTGCCGCCGTTGATGATATTGCACATCGGAAGCGGAAGCACGTACGGCTTTTTCACAGAAGAAAGACTCTGCACGTATTCGTAGAGCATCATGCCTTTCGACTGCGCCGCGGCACGAGCCACAGCGAGAGAGACGCCGAGGATAGCATTGGCTCCGAGACGACTTTTGTTTTCGGTACCGTCGAGAGCGATGAGTTTTTCGTCAATCCCCCTTTGGTCCAGCGCATCCATTCCGAGGAGTGCAGTGGCGATTTCCGTGTTCACATTTTCAACAGCCTTCAAAACTCCTTTTCCGCCATAACGCTTTGCATCGCCATCATGAAGCTCGTGTGCCTCATGCGCACCCGTGGAAGCACCTGAGGGTACTGCCGCGCGGCCAAGTATACCACCTTCCATGAGTACATCTACCTCCACGGTCGGATTACCGCGTGAATCTAAAATCTCCCGTGCGTGAATTTTTTGTATCTTCATAAAATGATGGTCGCCGGCAATGCCGAGCATGAATGATAATATTCGCATTATAAACCTATTTGCCTTTTAA
>CALMXW010000031.1 GCA_937871115.1 uncultured bacterium | reverse complement strand
TGCGCATCAATACCCTCATACCTGCCGCAAATAAGCACCACATCTTTATATTTTTTCGCAAGCTTGGTGGCATACGTATTGGTAAGGTTGGTCCCGCCAGGAGAAAGAATAATTATCTTCATGTCCTTCTTTTTGCCCCTTTTCCCTAAAGCCTTTTCTACTGCTCGTAAAATCGGGCGAGCGTAGAGCACCATTCCGGGACCACCGCCATACGGCCGATCGTCTGTCTTGAGGCGATTGCCCGCTTTTTCAGAAAAATCGCGGAGGTTGTAAAATTTAATCTTGATTATCCCCTTCTCTTGACCACGCTTCAAAAGCGACTCATTGATGTACGAGTCTAAAGATTCGGGAAAAAGAGTGATGACGTGAAATGTGATCATAAAACAAACCGTGTCACAATACTATGACACGGTTTTACATTTTGCACAAGACACTCACCCAAGCAAGGAGACGACACGCTCAGCAATTGCGGGCGCAGCACTCAAGCCCGGCGAGTCGGAGAAACACGTGATACATACCGGTAAGTCGAGGTCACGACGGATGGTCATGTCTCCACCTGATGATGTCGCGCGAATGCCCGCATTGCTCCATCGAAAACAACTCGGTGGGAGATCGAGAAGCTTCGGCATAAAAGCTCCCGCTCCCGCAAGAAATTCCGAGACGGGAGTTTGAATGATAGGGTCATCGTCTTTTCCTACCCACGCCTTTGCATTGGGGCCGATTTTAAACTGACCAGACAAAGTTCTCATCAGGTGTATCCCTTTCGATTTTCCATGAATGGCCGGGTACACCAATGTGTCGCGCAGGAGTTCTTTCCCTTCGCCAAGTACCTCGTAATATTCTCCGCGTACAGGAATGACACGATACGTATATATGCCCGCCATTGCAGCCACATCGTCCGCGTATACTCCTGCAACGTTGATGATGACCTGAGCAGAATACTCTTTGGTACCGGAAAAAACATGCCACCGCTCGCCACTTTTTTCAATATGCGTGACCGGCTTTCCCTGGTGCACCTCCACGTCTCGATTGCGCAAGACAGAGAGAAGACCTCGGCCCAAGGCGAGCTGGTCCACCATCCAGATGTCAGGTAGCCAAAGCCCGCACGAAGCTTGTATGTTTGGCTCTCGCTCCGTAATTTCCTTTCGAGAAAGAAACTCGAGTGGGATTTTAAACCGCCGAGCATTCAGCAAGAGGCGCACCACCGATCCCGCTTCGCACGCAAGCCCGCTAAAATCTTTCGCCGCAACTACGATCATCATCCCAGTTTTTTTCACCGGAACCTCAAGCATTTTGCAAATGCCGAGAAGGCGAGTCCTTCCGATTTGTGAAAGTATCGCCTTGAACGTATGCGGTGCGCAGTGAATCGCCGAGTGAAGAACCCCGCTATTGTTTCCACTTTGTCTCTCAAAGAGCTCTTTACCTGATTCGAGAATAATGATTCGAGATGAACGAAATTTTTTCCGTGCTTCCTGGGCACAACACAGCCCGATTATTCCGCCACCGATGATGATAATGTCTGGCTCTCTCCTTTTGGTAAGCATGGGGAATACTCCACAAGAAGTAAGTAAAACTGCTGATATGATATGTCAACGGTTTTACAAGTGCAAGGAACAATTACCGACCCGCTGCAGAGCCGACGGTCTTTGTGAGGCCGAGAAGTATCTGCGCCGGTACCGCGTAATTTCCATCTTTGGTGACGACATCCACTCCGAGCACCTCACCTTTGAGGCTCAAAAGTGGTCCGCCAGAATCTTGGGATATCAAGTCCGCCGTGGTGTAAATTTTTGAAAAAACTTTTTCTGCCCCATCTCCACTCTCGGCCGCTTCTACCGAAGATACAATCCCCTTTCGTATTGTATGTTTTTCTTTTCCGCCAATCGCGAGCACTGTGTCCCCTGTCTCTGGCAAGACACTTGAGAGTGTCGCGTGAGAAAGTTTTGCCGCTTTTGTTTTGTCACGAAAGGTGAGGACTCCCACCCCAGAAGAAACGTCTTTCGCAACAGCCACCGCCTCGTACACCGTACCGTCGGAAGTTTTTATAAAAAAATCTGCGCGCTCCGGCAAGCTGGTGAGGGCAGTAAAAACAAATCCATCATTCGCCAAAACCCCCACTCCAGCCGGGACTTTTGCTTCTGACGCAACATCCCATGCACGGATCATGACAGTGACAACATTCGGAAGATTCATTTGCACGGCTTTCGCGGCGAGGTCGTCTTCGGTTTCTTGCTTTACGACAGGAGTATCTCCGGGGCTCACTTTTTCAATCGTGTGCTCGACGATGCGATTGATCGTGGTCGGGATAGACGCTGGCTGATTTTCGAGAAGTGCTACCGTAGAGACAGCCGTCGCCATCGAAACAATAAAACAAACAAGGATCACAAGGAGGATGAGCTGATGCTTGTTGAGATCATTCATAAAATTAATTTACAAATAAAAATTATTTATTATTTAAGCCGGCTTTCCGCCACGCTCCAATCTATCGCTTTCCAAAATGCAGCGATGTAATCTGCACGCTTGATCCCATAGTCGAGCATGAAAGCGTGTTCAAATACATCCATCACGAGAATCGGTGTCGCTCCCGAGAGGTGCCCAGCATCGTGCTCATTGATCCACACATTGAAAAGCCGACCTGCCTCGGCGTCGAAATAAAGGACTACCCAGCCAATACCACGCATGGCACCCATCGCCTGGAAATCTTTCTCCCACATCTCAAAGCTTCCCCACTCCTCTACAATTTTTTGCTTGAGCTCGCCTTCGCCGAGTTCTTTTCCTCCTGTCTGCGCAGGCAGGCCATTCACCATGTTGCCAAAATACAATTCGTGAAGACGCATGCCGTTAAATTCCCACCCAAACCGACGATTGAGCTCGGTAAACTCTGGTGTGCCAAACTTTCCCTCTTTTTCCATCGCGACGAGTATGTCGTTGAGCTTATTGAAATTGGTGACGTATCCTTGGTACAGCGTGAAGTGATTTTTAAGAAGTGCTTCGGAAAACCCTTCGGTTCCCAGAAGATGCTCAAAGTTTTTTGGTTCGTATTGCATGCCTCCATTATATCCCTTTTCAGAAAAACAAAAAGGGCCAATCCATGGCCCCAAACGATGTATAAAAACGATATGTACTTACATTGAATTCCTTGTCTCAAACTCATGGGCGATCTGCGTCGTCGGAATACTCGACTTCCGTGATCGACGATACATTTCTTGCGTCATGACACTGATGTTGTGAAGCTTGGTTTGATATTCATCGTAAGTGAGGATACCACTATTATACGCGGCAGAGAGCAAGCCACCGGCGTTCACCACATAATCCACGCCGTAAAAAATCTCCATATCCAAGAGGAGTCTCGCGTGTTCGGGCTTTGCAAGTGGACCATTGGTTGCAGAAATGATCGCTTTTACTTTCGAATCCCTGAGGGTATTCTCTATGAGCTCTCGGGTAATGAATCCTCCGGCACTCACACAAAGGACAAGAACCGGAGCTGCTGCAACGATCTCCTCAAGTCCCTTAACAAACAAATGTTCACCGTAATGGAAAGCATCTGTCTGGAACACCTGAAACTGATCGGGGTTTTCATCCGCGATGAAAATCTTCCAGTTTCGCTCTCGATGCAGGAGGCGAATCACTTGTTTACCAACATTTCCCACTCCCATCACCGCAACAGAGCGATCTTCGAGGCCACTCGCTCGAGCGAAGGCATCAACCGCGAGGACGATTCCTTCAGCTGTTGGTTCTGCGGTATTCTGTCGCACAATATGTCCGTCCGCAACCCGCTCCATTATATGGAGCCACTGATCCTGCATCCCAGCATCCCAGCTTGTGACAAATCGTTTGCCAAGATTTTTGAAAAGGAAAAGAATAAAATGGCCATATGCCCTGAAGGCGGTATTTGCGCCAGAATTTTCTTCAAAAGGTTTTTTGTTTACAACACCCTTTGCCCCACCGACAGTCATCAGGCCGGCGACTCTTGCCTTCGGACTCATTCCACCGTTTGCAAGCCTTTTTGCTTCAGTGACCAGGCTCAACCGAGATTCATATGCTGCGACACGAGTGCCCCCCATAAAGGTTGCCTCGTCACACTCTTTCGGCGGAGGAGCCAAAGCCACCGCACACTCCAAATGGTGTTCTGGAAGATTGAGGTAGTAAATCACTCCTCCATCTTCGATCTGAATTTCCTCGACTCGTTCCTGAAAAAGTAAAAAAAGCTCAGTAAGCTCTTCCTCATTTTCTTCTCGGAACATTTTCGCTACTTGTTGCTTAGCCATCACACACCACCTTCGGGTTTTACCCGTTTTGAGAAATCAAAGAAATTCCCACATTCGTAATACCACCTAAAAAAGAAGAATGCAAGTGTACTCCCCATCGCACGCAGAAATTTGATTTTTCCCCAGAAATGATGTGAAATATCAAGTATGCAAACAGACGCGAAAGAAAAAATGAAAATCGCCATGCTTGTCTCGGGCGGAGTAGACAGCTCGGTCTCTCTCAAACTCCTGAAAGATGCCGGGCATGATATTCGCGCATTCTATATAAAGATCTGGCTCGAGGATGAGCTCTCTTCTGCGGAGGAGTGTCCGTGGGAAGAAGATGTCGAATACGCTCGCGCACTCTGTGAAAAAGTCGGCGTCCCGCTTGAAATCGTCCCGCTTCAAAGAGAATACAACGAGCGCATTATTCGCTACTCTCTCGCCGAGACACGAGCCGGTCGCACCCCAAACCCCGACATGCTCTGCAATCCGGAAATAAAATTCGGCGTGTTTTATGATTTCTTCGGAAAAAATTTCGACAAAATCGCCACGGGGCATTATGCGCAGGTAGAAATGCACGATGGTACGGCATATCTCAAACGCTCAAAAGATTCGGTAAAAGACCAGAGCTACTTCCTCTCGCGGCTTTCACAGGAGCAGCTCTCGCGCGCACTCTTCCCTATCGGGCATCTCGAGAAAAAAGAAGTCCGAGCTCTCGCAGAAAAATTTGGGCTTCCTACGGCAAAACGCAAAGACAGCCAAGGCCTCTGCTTTCTCGGCAAAATCCCTTTCGACGAATTCTTGAAAAAACATCTCGGAGTAAAAGAAGGTGACTTTGTGGAATACGGAACAGAAAAAAAGCTGGGGCGACACAATGGCTTTTGGTTTTACACCATCGGACAGCGGCATGGCATCGGCCTCTCCGGTGGCCCATGGTATGTGGTAAAAAAAGATACGGAAAAAAATATCGTGTACATTTCGCGCGACCCAAAAGAAGGCGACGAAGCGCTCCGAAATAATTTTATTCTCGAAAACGTACACTGGATCGCCGATGTTCCGCGTGGCGACAAAAAACTCTCGGTAAAAATACGCCATGGCGAGCACGAATATCCTTGCGCTCTCTCTTCGCGCCAAGACGGACACCTCAAGGTCACCCTCGACGGCACCGACCGTGGCATTGCTCCAGGGCAATTCGCCGTGCTCTACGATGGCGAGTATTGTCTCGGCGGCGGGACTATCGGGTAAAAGAAAACTCTCCCGACTCATGGTGAGCAGAGAGAGGAGGTTCGTCAATACTATGTGTATTTAATTTTTATTTCTTATTTTCCGCCCGAGACATCTCCAGGCTCGATGATGGTTTCGTAAGGATCGGAATTGAGACGGTCCATTGTCTGCTCCATGGCTGCCGTTTGTCTCGGAATCGCCTCCCCGAGAAGACAATAGTCATCAAGAAGTTGCTCGAGTACCCGTACGCCCTCTACCTTGAGGACACGCGCTCCAGCCTTGATAAAATCCGGTGCTCTGGAAATGACTCTATCAAACTCATACCATGACGGGCGGATGGAGTCCGGCGGGTCGATGTAGACATCCAGCCGTGGGGTATCTTCTCCGGCATCAAGAAATGCCTTTTGTATCGCTTCCACTTGTTGCACATGCATCGGAATGAGGTTGGTACTATTTGCTCCGGCCTTTCCTGCTGCTCGCACTCCGTAGGTATTTCGCGTACCCGCGAGAACGCTCAACTTAGTGAAAACATCCAGTCCTCTTTCTCGCATCAACTCGATCAGAGCAAGATCCGTAGCGAGAATCCCAAAGTGCTTGTCGAGCATTGACCTGACCGTCCAGCAATCTTGAAAAAAGTGCTCGACCAATAGAAAAGCGGCTGCGAGAGTCTCATCATCCATTCCCATGCCGAGCCACGATCCCTGCCACTTCTCTCTCTTTGGCTGATAGTTCCATCGCGCCTCGAGTTGCCCCTTATACATTTCTAGTATTGGCGAAATTGGAGGGACGATGAGCCGCATACCCGCTTCCTTCACCATGGTAAGCATCGGGTCAATAAAATCCTTTTCGATGAGCTCGTTGAGTCCCACAATAGAGACAATGCGCCTGCATGGAAGCCCGTATTTCTCTATTTGACCAATGGCTCTATCGAGGGTACGTGGGTCACAAGCACCCACGACTTCAAAAGTGCAACTGGGGTAGATTTTTCCGGTTGCATTGTCTTTCAGTGTAAAAGTAGACATTCAAACCTCTTGTCTCAAAAGACAGTTCGTTGTGAAATAGAGTCACCTCTCCGCCCCACACAGTACCGAAAATTTGTCTTTTGCGCAAGGACGGGCTATAATCGCGAAATATGGGAGATACTCAAATACTCTATATAATATTTGCTGTCACGACACTTGTCCTCGTACTCTGGATCGTGCGTCTCGAAGTCCGCATTCGCAAACTTATGCTCGGAAAGAACGGCCGCTCACTTGAAGACACCGTCATCTTCATCAAAAACGAAGTTGAATTACTTGGTAAAGCGCGAAAAGAAATTGAACAGGCGCTTTCCTATCTCCATGCCCGGATAAAAAAGACGGTCTCACGAGTGGAAACCATGCGGTTCAATCCCTTCCGCGGCGATGGATCCGGTGGCAATCAGAGCTTTGTCATGGCACTTTCCGACGAAGAAGGTACGGGGGTGGTACTCTCCGGACTCTACGCTCGAGAAAAGATGAGTGTTTATGCCAAGCCTCTGAAAAACTTCGCTTCAGAAATTGAGCTCATGGATGAAGAGAAGGAAGTGCTTCAGAAGATCAAAAAATAATTATGGCGCCCAAAAAATCCACAACAGAAACCGGAAGCAAAAATCCGGAAACATCTCGCCCGCCTGTCGTCACGGTGATGGGGCATATTGACCATGGCAAATCCACCCTTCTCGACTACATCAGAAAAACCAACGTCACGGAAAAAGAGGTAGGGGGTATCACCCAGCGCATCTCTGCGTATCAGGTCCGCCACAAAGACGAAGGGGGAGCGGAGCGCGTCATCACTTTTCTCGACACTCCCGGGCACGAGGCGTTCCAAAAAATGCGATTCCACTCTGCCGCGGCGGCAGACATCGCCATCCTCGTCGTCTCATCTGAAGACGGAGTAAAGGAGCAGACACTTGAAGCCTACCGCGCAGCAAAAGAAAAAAATATTCCGGTTATTGTGGCTATTACCAAGATCGACAAGCCAAATGCGAATGTCGAGCGCGCGAAAAACATGCTCGCGGAGAATGAGATTTATATCGAAGGATACGGCGGAGATCTCCCCTACATCCCACTCTCTTCAAAAACCGGAGAAGGCGTGAAGGAGCTCCTCGACATGGTGCTCCTCGTCGCGGAAATGGCAGACTTGAAAGGGAGCCCCGAGAAACTTGCCGAGGGTGTCATCATCGAGTCCCTCATGGATTCGAAAAAGGGCATCGTCGGCACGCTTCTCATAAAAGATGGAGTGCTCGAGCAGGGCATGTTTATCTCTTCGGGGACTTCCCTCGCTCCAGTGCGCTTTATTGAAAACTTCCTTGGCGCTCGTATCGAAAAAGCGGGCATCTCCGACCCAGTACGTGTCACTGGCTGGAGCACTCCCCCTCCGGTCGGCCTCGAATTCCACGCGTATCGTACAAAAAAAGAAGCAGAGCAGGCCATCGAGCTTTTCACAGAAAACAAAAATTCTGCATCGAAAAACAATATCAACACACGTGAACCAGAAAACGAATGTCTCATTCCTATTCTCCTCAAAGCAGAAACGCTCGGCTCGCTGGACGCTATCGTGCATGAGATCGATAAAATAAAAGTAGACGGCTGTACTATTCGCATCATCGGCACCGGCGTCGGCACTATCACCGAGACCGACATCAAAGCCGCATCCGGGAGTACCGACACACTCATCCTCGGCTTTGGAGTGAAGCTCGACTCGGGAGCCAAAGAGCTCGGCGAGCGCGTCGGCATCACCGTGTCGGTCTTCGATATCATCTACAAACTCACCGAATGGCTCGCGGAAGAAGTGGAAAAACGCCGGCCGCGAATTGAGGTAGAAGAACGCAAAGGAACTATCAAAATTCTCAAAATGTTCGGCTCGACCAAGGGCGCATATATCGTAGGAGGAAGAGTCACCGAAGGGGTCATCACCCTCAACGACAAAGTAAAAATAATGCGCCGAGAGTTTGAGATCGGAAGAGGCGAGATTACCGAGCTTCAAGAGCAAAAGATGAAGACTCGCGAAGTTTTAGAGGGAAAAGAATGCGGAATGAAAGTCGCAAGCAAATATGAGATCGCCCCGGGAGACATTCTCGAGGCCTTCGCGATCGTAAAGAAATAACATGGCATCAAAACAAGAAAAAATTAAATCCCTGCTTCAGAAAACCGCGAGTGAGTTCTTTGTGCGTGAGTCAAACCGCTCGTCGCTCATCACCGTGACCCGAGTCGAGCTTCGCGATCGCGATCGTGAGGCAGATGTGATGCTCTCTATCTTTCCGGATCAGAAAGAGGAGCAAGCCATGGACTTCATACAGCGAAAACGCCGCGAGTTTTACCAATTTCTCAAAGACAACACGCGGCTTCAATATCTTCCGAGAATAAACTTTGTTCTCGACCAAGGCGAAAAAAATCGCCAACGAATCGACGAACTTTCACGAGAAGCCTAAATTTGCTATGCTACCCGTATGGCCTGGTGGCGAAGTGGTAACGCTTCGGTCTGCAAAACCGACATGCGCGGGTTCAATTCCCGCCCAGGCCTCAAAACTTGACTTTTCTTAAATTTAGAGTATACTGTAGTTAAATTTGAACCTTGTCTCGACGTAAATAGAAGGAGACTGCCATGAACACAAATACACGGCCGGTCTGTGCGCGAGTCGCGGTCTGCACGACCTGTGGCGAGCAAATCAGCCAGGTCGAAGCTCACTCGCCTACACACACTTGCGAACACTGTGGTACTCCCACCTTCACCCCTTTCGATCCAGAAGGTGGACCATGGTCTGACGGCAAAGAAAACTACAAGATTGTTAAATACTGTGTGACCCATGGCATGCCCTGCCATGAAGTCCCACACGAAGTTGCGTGTGCCTTTCAGTCATGAACTCAATGACACGCACATGCGAAAAGCCCTCCTCACCCGAGGGCTTCTTTTTTTGGACAGACACCTCATTCTGCGATAAAATAAGCCCGAGAAGAAACAAAGCACCCTCCTCTTGCCCGGGTGATGAAACTGGTAGACATAGGGGACTTAAAATCCCCAGCCGCAAGGCGTGTGGGTTCGATTCCCACCCTGGGCACAAGTTTTTTATTTATACCCTCCGGAGTACTCTGATAGTAAATATAAGTACGACCGCGCCAAGAATCGCTACGATAAAACTGTAAAAATTAAATCCAGTTACCGCATTTCCACCGAAAGAATTCATAATAAACCCTCCGATAATAGCGCCCGCAATGCCGACAACAATATTTAGCACAGCACCCTGATCGCCATCAGTCTTCATAATAAGAGAAGCGATCCAACCGACGAGTCCCCCAAACACAATCCAAAGTATAATTTCCATACTCTTTAAGCCGTCAGTATTGAAAAAAAATTACAAATAGGGTATAAATATTGAGAAGTCATCCGCCCATAGCTCAGTTGGTAGAGCTGCTCGCTCTTAACGAGAAGGTCGTAGGTTCGAATCCTACTGGGCGGACATTCTAGCTTTTATCTCGCGGACGAAGTGTGGGAAAAAGTATCACTTCGCGAATATTTTTTGTGTTGGAGAGCATCATCGTAAGGCGGTCGATCGATATTGCCGAGCCCGCGGCTGGTGGCATACCGTATTCCATGGCCTCAAGATACTCTTCATCTTTTGGCTGAGCTTCATCGTCTCCGCCTTTTTTGTTTCTTTCTTGTTCAGTAAATCGCTCGCGTTGGTCGAGTGGATCGTTGAGCTCTGAAAATCCATTTACACATTCGAAGCCAGCAACGACGAGCTGGAAACGGTCTATTTTCGATGGGTCGTCTTCCCTTCTCTTGGCCAATGGTGAAAAGGCCACTGGATAATCAGTAAGAAATGTCGGCTGAACAATCTTCGGTCGGCAATGCTTTTTATAAATAGCGTCGAGAATCTTTGCCGGCGTGTCTCCCGGGCCCACATCCACACCGAGTTTTTTGGCTTGGAGAGCGATCTCATCTGGGCGCATCGCGGCAACATCAGGCATGCCAGCATATGTTTTGAAAAGCTCGAGGAATGGCACACGCGCAAACTTTTTTCCGAAATCAATTTTCTCTCCTTCGTATTCCACCACTCCTTTTTTGAAAATATTTTTTACTACCGTACGGACAATCTTTTCCGTAAACTCCATGTAGCTTTCTGCATCGGCATACGCTTCGTAATATTCTACGGTCGTAAACTCAGGATTATGAGTGACATCTATCCCTTCGTTGCGGAAAAGCCTGCCCATTTCATACACTTTTGGGAGTCCGGCGACGAGGAGCTCTTTGAGGTACAGCTCTGGTGCGATGCGAAGATAGAGATCGATATCGAGGGCATTGTGATGCGTTTTGAAAGGCTTGGCCGATGCACCGCCGGCGAGAGGCTGGAGGATCGGCGTCTCTACCTCCATGTATCCATTGTCATCAAAAAACCTTCGCATCTCGGAAACGATTTTCGATCGAAGAATAAAACGCTCACGCACCTCGGGTGCCATGAGAATATCGAGATACCGACGGCGATAACGCTCTTCGGTATCCTGAAGCCCGTGCCATTTATCAGGAAGCGGGCGGAGAGATTTCGAAAGCATGCGCCAGCTTTTCGCCAACAGTGTTTTTTCTCCGCGTTTCGTAACAAAGAGAGATCCCTTCACTTCGATAAAATCTCCCACGTCTACTGTCTCACCCCAAAGAGAGAAATCTACTTCTTTGAGTTCGTCTTTTTTCAGAAGACCCTGAAAAGTCCCTGTGCCATCGTTTAAGGTAAAGAAGATAAGCGCGCCCTGGCCACGGAGAGACATCACTCGACCGAGGAGAGTGAGCCCGCTTTTCTTTTTCGAGAGCTTGGTGAAATCTTCGGTAGCTTCTTTCAGAGACTCAGTTGCGCGCGAAGAAATAGGATAGGGATTGATTCCCTTTTCTTTAAGAATCTCCAATTTTTTCATCCGCGCTTGGCGGACATCTTCAAGAAAAGTAGACATGTTTACTTCACGTCTATAATATCATATTTTACTTCACCATTCGGAGTCTTCACCGTAATCTTTTCCCCTTTCTTTTTTCCCATCAGGGCATCGCCAATTGGTGATTTGTTTGAGAGCTTTCCTTTCGCGCTGTCAGCCTCTTCCGTGCCCACGATATCAAACATTTTGTCTTCTTTGTCTCCAGCACGGCGGAGCACCACCTGTGAACCCATGGAGACGATGTCGCTCGCTTTGTGCGAAACGATGGTGGCATTTTTGAGCAAGGCTTCGATGGTCATGATGCGCTCCTCAAGCTCGGCCTGCTTCTTTCGAGCCTCGTGATATTCTGCGTTCTCGGAAAGGTCGCCCAGTTTCTTCGCTTCTTCGAGCTCGGTAAGTACCTCTTTTCGTGCCGTAGAACGAAGGTGGTCGATCTCTTTTGTGAGCTCGTCAAATTTCTCCTGGCTCAGGTAATCTTTTTCTTCTTTGGGCATAAAATTGATTGTTTATATGTTTATTAGCGCTCACGAATAGTATAACACTATAGCTGTTTTTCGCGAAAATACAAGGGTATTATATCCGAAACTCCACCACGTCTCCATCTTTCATCACGTACTCTTTCCCCTCGGTGCGGAGCATCCCCTTCTCCCGAGCCGCCGCATACGAGCCTTCGCGGACGAGGTCATCATAATGCACCACCTCGGCACGGATGAATTTTTCCTGAAAGTCGGTATGAATGGCCGCACCCGCTTCCGGAGCCGTAGCGCCTCGGCGGATGGTCCACGCTCGCGACTCGGTCTCGCCGGTAGTGAGAAATGTTTGGAGCCCGAGGAGCTCGTAGGATTT
The DNA here is from genome assembly GCA_937871115.1 of uncultured bacterium. Classification (GTDB taxonomy): domain Bacteria; phylum Patescibacteriota; class Minisyncoccia; order Phycocordibacterales; family CAIJYI01; genus CALMXW01. The sequence continues at coordinate 7,679 of CALMXW010000031.1, read as the reverse complement.
TTTAATGAGCTCGTTCACCCCGTTGTCGTCTCCTGCGCCGAGCTCTTTTCGGAATGTTTCTTTCTCTTCAGCGGGAATACTCGCGAGCTCCTGCTCTATGCCGGCATCTACGGTCACAAACACACTACCCGAATCTTGTAAAAATTTCTTCACTTGAGTATATCTTTCGTCTCCTGCCATTTCATCGAGATTCTTCGCTCCCGCTTTTTTGTTGAGTACATAGAGAATTGGCTTCATTGAAATGAGGTGCAGACTCTTCACGATATTTTTTTCGTCGTCGGTGAGCTCTGCTGTCTGCGCGAGCTTGCCTTCTTCGAGAACTTTCATTATTTTTTCACCAGCAGCTTTTTCTGCAATAGCCGGTTTATCTCCACGCTTCACATCGCGCTCGATATTGGCGAGGCGCTTCGAAACGGTCTGCATGTCAGCCAAGATGAGCTCGAGGTTGATGACTTCGATATCACGCAGAGGGTCCACACCGCCCGAGACGTGGAGTACGTTTTCGTCTTCAAAGATTCGCACCACCTCGGCAATGGCATCGGTCTCACGAATGTGCGAAAGAAATTGATTGCCCAAGCCCTCTCCGTCGGATGCGCCCTTCACGAGCCCGGCAATATCGACAAACTCAATCGCCGCAGGGATAGTCTTTGCCGAGTGCGACATTTCCGAAAGTTTCCAGAGCCGCTCGTCGGGCACGGCGACGACACCCACGGAAGGGTCGATGGTGCAAAACGGATAATTCTCCGCCGGCACGCTCTTTTCCGTGAGTGCATTAAACAGTGTTGATTTCCCGACATTCGGGAGTCCGACAATACCAATAGAAAGCATGTTATTTTCCTTTCAGTCCTAAACGATACACCTTTTTAAACGTCTTTTCCTTGCGCGCGTCGCTCATGAGCTTCACCGGCCCCATGTAAAATACTCGCACTGGCCACACGCCGCAAAAATTTAATATCGCGCGTTTGATTTCATTTGCCGGAGCACCAAAAAGGATTCGTGCAAGGATGGGATAGTTGTCCATCGTGACGATCACTCGAGCAGTGCGCCCCTTGAGAAGTCGCTGCCACATCACGGACCCTCTCTTAAAACGAAAACCAAATCCAGGAAGAAGCATCCGGTCAAACATTCCCTTCAAGAGTGCTGGCATCCCGCCCCACCAGTTTGGATACGCTACCACGATGTGGCTCGCCCAGGCCATATCTTCCTGAATCTTTTTCAAATCCGGCTCGAGCTCCTGAATCACTTTATAGCCTTTATGAAGAATGGGGTCGAATTGCAAATCACCAAGGTTGGTACGGCGCACTTCATGCCCCGCTTTTCGCGCGCCTTCTTCGTACGAGTTTGCCAAGCGCCCCGCTGTGCTGTCGGCATCTGGGTGGCCGCAGAGAATAAAAATCTTTTTGTTCATGTATTGGTGTATTGAGACTACTGCAGACCGCCCATCATCTTTTGCATTTCGCCCTGATATTTGCGCATGACCTCCATCGCAGCAGCCGTCTCGCTCTTGCCCTCTTTCTTCTTCTGCTCAATCTCTTTGCCGATCTTTTCGAAGAATTCCGGGTTTTCCTGCACGAGCTTCATCACCACGTCGCGATACTGCGGCGGCATGTCTTTCATCTTGTGCTCAAGAACCTTTTTTGTGAGAAAATCTTTAATGCCCATAGTGCGCCTATTGTAGCAGAATTTCTAAAAAGCACAAAACAGCCATCCCTGGCTGTTTCTTTAAGGTTCTTCTCAGCTACACAGAATAGAATAAACTACCCTATCCTCTTTATAGAGACCGAAGACCACTCTAAGCGAGCCGTGGACAGAGACGGTCTGAGTATCCACATAGTCGTCGGGGATAGTATGGCCTTCCAGCGATCCATTAACCAAGGGGAATTGATCTTCAAAGAGGTCCTTTACGAGGGACTCTATTTCCCGGTACCCAAACTGATGTCCTTCTTCGATAGGTGGCCCTAGTTGTCCCTTAAAATGGGCAACGAGTGAGTAAAAATTATCTTTCTTATCCCGGTCTTTTCTTTTCGAATCCAGTAGCGAAGCTAGTTGAGCGGCGAATCTTTCAATGCTCATAATCTTTTCCTCTCAATTTGTTTCATCACCAGTAGTTTATTCCACATCGAAGTGTACCTACTAAAACTAGTGATGTCAATGCCCTACAGTGCTCTCGACTTGCTACAATAAAATTCATGCGCACGTCCTATTCCGCACTTGAGACCTTCAAAGTCTGCCCGCTCAAGTACAAATATTCCCAGATCGACAAACTCAAAGAGCCCAAGCGGATTGAGAGTGTTTTTGGTACGCTCGTGCACTCGGCGCTCAAGTACATGTTTGAACGCAACCCTCTCTATCCCACCGAAGATGAAATTATCGATTTCTTTACGAAAAAGTGGAACGAAAAATCCGAGCTCATCGAATGGAAAGATCCGGAGAAGAAAGAAGCAGCCGAAAAGCTCTACTATGCCGAGGGGGTAAAGATAATCAAAAATTTCTACAAGAAAAATCCACCGTGGAATTTCAACGTCATTGAAATGGAAGGTCGCTTCTCGCTTCCTCTCCTCGACGAAACCACCGGCGAAGAACACACGCTCGCGGGCATCATCGACCGCGTCGACAAAGATCCGAATTCCGAAGTGTATGAGATCATCGACTACAAGACGGGCAAGACGATGCCCTCCGCCGCATCACTCGCAGAGAATCTCCAGCTCGGGCTCTACCATCTCGCCCTCTCGGTACGCTGGCCACACGTAAAGCCCGAGAATATCACCATCTCGCTCTATTTCCTCAAGCATAACGACAAAGTGAGCACTATTGTCTCCGAAGCGGTACGCACGCGGATGAAAGAAAACGTGCTCGAGACCATTCGCGAAATACAGGAGCGCACGAAATCGGGCGACTTCCCTGCTCACGTAAATCCCCTCTGCGGATATTGCGGCTTCCGGAAAATCTGCCCGATGTGGAGCCACGAGTACACACGAGAAGAAAAGAAGGCAGACCCGACAGAGCAAGAGCTTTCCCAAGCACTCCAAGAATTTTTCGAGATCAAAAATGCGGAAAACGAAAACGACAAGCGCATCAAAGAGCTTCGAGAGATTATTACCAGCTACATGGACGCCAACAAAGTCGAGCGTGTCTTCGGCGACGAGGGCTCTCTCTCTCGCACCGTCACTGAGCGATACTCTTTCGACATGGGGAAGATACAGCCAATACTCGAACACATCGGCAAATGGAACGACGTGCTCGACCCGGATGAAAAGAAATTGCAGAAGCTCATGGTCTCCCTCCCGCCCGAGATTCAAAAAGAAATACTCGCCTTCCGCGAACGTAAGACGAGTGTGATGCTCAAGCAGGGGAAGAAATAAAAAAGCCGCCCGAGGTCTCGTGACCTGGGGCGGTTTCGTTTGGCGAGGATGGCTGTGCTACTCATATTCAGTTCATCTTGTTCTTGCGCATGACAAACTTAAAAGCAACTTTTGGCGGCCGATCTTCGATGTCGGCAATGACATCGAAGGAACACTTAAAGTTTCCGTACTCGTCGCGTTCAGACGGATTGAGAAACCAAGCGTTGATTAAATATTGTTGCACGAAACGGGTCTCCAAGAGTTCAGAGACAGACAGCCCTTGGGGGTTTTGCATAATCAAAGTATCTGTACTTCGCCGTACCACAGAGCGCGCATTTCCTGTGTTCATGGGAGTTTCCTCCTCCAAGTCAAAGTTAACGACGCTATTTTTATTTTAGGACAGAGTAGAGAGATGTCAACTATTTCAGCACATCTCCATGCTTCACGCTCCAGGCATAAAAAGTGATGGCGGCAGAGGCGGCGACATTGAGCGATTCGCATTTCGGATGAATCGGAATTTTGAGGACGATGTCGCAGAGCTCGAGGGTTTTTTCGCGGATACCTTTTGCTTCGTTGCCGAGGATAAATGCGCTCGGGGCATCAAATTTCTCGTGCACCACACTTTTGGCACCATTTTCATCTCCGGCGAGCCCGTAGATCCAAAAGCCTTTTTCTTTGAGGTCGCGCACCGTGCTGTTTACATTAGAGATAGAGACGAGCGGAATGCGGAATGCCATACCGGCAGAAACTTTCACTACCGCACCAGTAATCTGCGCTGTGCGATGCTCGGGGATCAAGATTGCCGAGACACCAAAGGCAGCGGCCGAGCGGATGATGGCGCCGACATTCTGCGGGTCTTGTATCTCACCCAAGATCGCAATCGAGGTATCGGCAGTGACAGTAAACTTTTCAGAAAAATCTGCGTACGACATGAGGAGTTTGTCGGGAGAGACCACGCCGATCATGCCCTGGTGAGAGGTGTCGGGGAGGATGCCTTTGGGCGGAGTCTTCGGGTCGAAGTTTGCTACCGGGATATTCTCGGCAATAGCGATGTCTCGGAGGCGTTTGGTCTCATCGTCTCTCGAGCCGAAAAACACGCGCAGGACAGCTCGTGGGGCGTTTAAGAGGGCCTCTTCGATGACATGCTTGCCGTAAATGTATACTTTTGGGTTCGCCATCCTGTCATACTACCCTAAAATGGCAAGATACACAAACCACATGTACAAATGGAATATTGTCAAGTATAATCGGCCATATGTCTGCAACACACATACGCCGAAACAACGGCGGGAACAACAAGAAAACCAATAGCCAAAAAAGCAAGAAGTTTTGGGACAAGGAGTACAAACGCGGTGGCAAGCCGACTCGAAAAGGCTTTACCAACCACCGAGATAAGAAGGCTGCCCCAAACCTTGCTCTTTCGACGAACCCGAGTGAAGACTTCTTGAAGTTCACCCGCTGGCTCGAGCGATCTACTGGCCGAGCGTATCTCAGGCCGGTCGCTTCTGCGCTCGACATCGGCTGTGGCAATGGGCGCAACCTTTTCTCCCTCTCGAAAGAATTTGGATGCCAGGGCGTCGGCTTCGACATCTCGCACGAAGCTATCATCCAAGCAAAGAAACGAAACGAAAAAGAAAAACTCCCACTCGAATTTTCTGTGCGCGATATGAAAGAAGCTCTCCCTCTCCCCGACGCTTCTCAGACATTCGTCCTCGACATGATGGCCTCTCACTTTCTCAACAACGCCGAGCGGAAAAATCTCCTTGCTGAAATCGTCCGCGTCCTCCGTCCCGACGGCTGGCTCTTTTTCAAAACATTTCTTCTCGATGAAGACCTGCACGCCGCACGACTCCTCCGCGACCATTCGAGCGGTGAGGAGGGCACCTACATCCATCCCGAGGTCGGTGTCCCCGAGCATGTTTTTACCGAAGAAGAAATCGACGCACTTCTCTCCCCGAATTTCATTATTCACAAAATGCTCCGCTCGCATCGCCACATAAAAAACGGCCGCGCATGGAAACGCCGAAGTATTTCTGTATACGCGCAGAAGATAAATTAAATCCCCTTGCAGTTTGCCGCTGGAGTGTACCCCGCTTTTTCCGCCTCTGCTTTCGAAGCAAACCAGATTTTATTTTCTTCTGAAATCCTTTTCGCCCCCGAGCACCACGGCAAGTGATATTTCGTCCCCGACTTTGAAGCGACATATTGCCCCTTGGTCGCACCCGTCACATCTGGCTTCGGAATGGGCGGTGTCTGGGTGAGAGATATGCCTGCAGTAGCGAGAGAAGATGTCGCCGCGCCAGGGAAAGTAATCCGCACCGGCACGCGGCCTTCCTCCATGCCCGAAAGACGCCCGAAGGCAAAAGAGCTCAGCGCCACAAGCCCCAAAAGGAGGCCGACAAAGGTATTTCGCTCGAGGAGGGCCTCCGGGCGCCAGGCTGGCAGAGCTCCCCTGGCTCCCCCCTTGATTTTTTCCAAGCTTTCTTTTATACTCATGACACTAACTTTATACCAAAAACATGGCACATAAGAAAGCAGGCGGAAGCGCAAAGAACCTTACCGACTCAAACCCAAAGTATCTTGGGACCAAGCTTTACGCGGGTGAAAAGGCTACCCCGGGCAATGTCATCGTCCGCCAGCGAGGGACGAAGATTATGGCCGGAAAGAATGTCCGAGCCGGCCGCGACCACACACTCTTTGCTCTCAAGGAAGGCGTCGTGAGATTTAGCACCAAACGCAAGACGGGTTTCAACGGCAAAGTGATGGTCAAGAAGGTAGCAAACGTAGAGTAAATCGCACCTGCTCCCCTGCCTGAGGGGAGCTGTCCAAGGGACTGAGGGGTGGGAGTAAAATAGATATAAAAAGAGGGCGGGTCAGTGTTTCCACTACCCGCCCTTTGTCGTCGCCTACTCTCCAGTGTATGGCTTAACACTCAGAATGTCTCGGATCCGCGAAATTCGCGAACCGTGACCACGGAGGGCAGACCAGACAGCGCGCCACCACGGTATTCTCTTTACCTCGTTGTAGAGACACGTGCGTGTTGCCTCCCACCTCGTAATGGTCTGGGCTTGGGAGTCAATAACACCATCCTTGTCTTTGACTAGCGCATGCAACCGGCCAACCTCTGCCGAGAGCTCATCTTTTTCTATCCCCTGCCATCTGGTGAATTCCAAGAGGCGGTCCAGATCATCCTTTAACTCCCGATGCCTTTTCGCGACCATACGCAGGCGCTCCAGCTCGTTCTGCTCTTCATCAAGCTTGGTGGCCGAGTCGAGAAGCTCCTCTTCGTTGATGTGACCAGCAAGGAAACGACATATTTGGTTGGTTGTTGCATGGTACGCGCCGGAGACTTGAGCGTTGGCGAAAACCCTTTCACCAAGTCTCAGAGATATCACTTCGCCAACTACAGCGACTTCGTGTTGAAAGATTGGCACTTCGTCCAGAAAAGCATGAGCCTTTCCGTCTTGAACGCCCACCCTTACAAAAAAAGCGTGCCACCTATCTCGAGACATTCCACGGAAAAAGAGCAAGTCTCCTTCCTCTCTTGTCGGAATACTGAGAAGTTCTACTCGCCCACAATCAATGTTTCGAGTTGTCGTTCCCAATAACTCCACCACACTCGCAGTTGTCAGCCTGATAAAACCACCCAGACTTACCGCCGAAAAAAAAATATTTCCTCTGATCATCACTTTACCCTCTGCGCCGGAAACCCGGTCGCGGTTATGTTTCAAGGATCAAACGGCGTCGGAACCCGACTACCGGAGATGGCCCATCGGACCATCCACAACCAGCTCTGCCAAAATTGAGGTAAGGCAAAAGCTAAAAATAATGTATCACAAAAGAGTGTTTACGTCAAGCTCAGGGTAAACACTACTTTTTTCTTCGCGCCTTCTACGGTGAGCTTGTGCTCGCCTGTTTCTTTGATAGGTTTTTCGAGAATGATGGCTTCGGATGGGATGTCGAGGCCGAGCTCTTTTTTAATCGCTTTCGCAATTTCAGTTTCGTGGATGGCGGCGAAGAGGTGTCCCTTTTCGTTGCTCTTTTCTTTCATCGAGACACTCTTCCCTTCCAGTACGGCGAGATTTTTCGAGAGGAGGTCGAGGGAGACGGCTCCTCGCACCGCCACCGTCTCTTTCATCTTAGTAATGCGTTTTTCGGCATCGCTCCCTGCCGGCTCGGCAAGCTTTTGCGGGAACAATTTATTTCTTGCGAAGCCATCAGCGACTTCTTTTATCTCGTGTCTGCGTCCGACTTTTGGAACATCTTTCAGGAGTACAACTTTCATATTTTTTATTTATTAAGTATTTCTACTGCTTTATCGAGCTGAGGGTCCTAGCA